>JANNHC010000127.1:0-5371 GCA_031404215.1 Acidobacteriota bacterium | reverse complement strand
GGCGGCGCGCCAGCGGACCGCCGGCCTCCCGCCAGTGGCCGATGTCGCCGTTGGTCACCGAGACGAACTTGACGTGATGGCCGAGCGCGGCCCACTTCGCGGCGGTGCCCGCCAGTCTCAGCTCGTTGTCATCCGGATGCGCGCCGAACGCGATGATCCGCAGCTTGGTCTCCTGCGCCGCGGACGGAGTGATGCTGCCACAGAGTCCGACGATTACCATCGCTGCTATCAGGCCTGTCGGTTTGCTCATCGCTTCTCCTTGTCCCTACCTGTGCCTCAGCTTGCCGGAGATCGCCGGTTCGAGGCGCCTCCGCCAAGCGTGTATGATGCCCGAACAGGAGTCGAGAAGCCATGACGACACCGATGACCCGTCGTTCCGCATTGGGCCGCATCGCGGGCGGCGCGGCATTCGTTTCCGCGACCACCGCCTCGCTGGCCGAACGCCTGGGGGCCGCCGACGCTCAGCTCAAGGGCCGGGTGCGCCACTCGGTCTGCAAGTGGTGCTACCCCAAAGTCAGCCTCGACGATCTCTGCCGCGAGGGCAAGACGTTCGGCCTCACCTCGGTCGAGCTGCTCGAAGTGAAGGACTTCGAGACCCTGAAGAAACACGACATGGTGTGCGCGATGGTCAGCGGCGTTCCCGGCGGAATCACGACGGGCCTGAATCGGCTGGAGAACCACGACAGGATCGCCGCCTTCTTCGAGGACACCGCGCCGAAGGTGGCGGCCGCAGGGTTTCAGAACATCATCTGCTTCTCCGGAAACCGCGCTGGGATGTCGGACGAGCAGGGGCTCGAGCACTGCGCGATCGGCCTCAAGCGCATTGTGGCGATCTGCGAGAAGTACAAGGTCCTCGCCGTGATGGAGCTACTCAACAGCAAGGTCAACCACCCCGACTACATGTGCGACCGCACGATGTGGGGCGTCGAATTGTGCAAGCGCGTCGGGTCGGAGCACTTCAAGCTGCTCTACGACATCTACCACATGCAGATCATGGAAGGGGACATGATCGCGACGATCCAGAAGTTCCATCCCTTCATCGCTCACTACCACACCGGCGGCGTTCCCGGCCGGCATGAGATCGACGAGACGCAGGAAATCAACTACTCGGCCGTCATGAGGGCCATCGTCGACACCGGCTTCAAGGGCCATGTCGCGCAGGAGTTCGTGCCTGCGCGGCCGGACGTGCTGGCATCGCTCAAACAGGGTGTGACGATCTGCGACGTGTGAGTTCTGTCGGGACCCCTGCGCTCCCGGCGGCGCGCGCCGAGCGTCGAGCCAACGAAGGCAATCCGATCCAGTGTTTCCGTAAGCACGCAGATCCTACAATCCGCGCTCTGGTCGGGCCAGCGTCGCTCAGCGGAAATTGCGCGAAGCGACACGCGTGCTGAAGGCCTGGCGACCGACGGCAATTGAGCCGGACTGGTACGTATTCGGCGGCTCGATGAAATCAACCCGGCTCGGGACAGTCAAGAAGGCTCGGCAAGGTGTCCTGAAGTCTGCGAGTGTGACGGCGTTCCGGTTCCACGATCCCGTGGTCGTGATACGCGAATGCGACGTCAGGTGCGCCCGAGCACGAATCTCGCGCGTTCGAGACGGAGCACTTCGTACGGGTTCATGCACTTGACGCCGACGCCGATGCACGCATTCGGGATCTTGATCTTCTTGATCGACGGAGCCGCCACTTCGTGCGTGACGACGGTGTGGCCGTGCGCAAGTGCGTGCGCCACAAGGTAGTAGTCGGCGACCTGTAGAAATGTGTTCACCGCGGCGGGTTCGTACCCCTGTGGCAGGACCTCCGCTACGCGGCACGCTCCGTTGTCCGGCAGCCGGGCTTCGCCGTGAGCGTGATCGGCATTCTCGCACTCGGCATCGGCCCTGTCACGGCCCTGTTCTCGACGTTCAACGGCAGATTGCTGCGTCCCTGGCCGGTGCGCGATCCGTCCTCGATCGCGGTCGTCACGCCAATTCCTGGACCGAAAGAGCAGTACGGCGACCTGTCGAACGTGGAGTTCCAGTACCTGCGCGAGCAAACTCGTACGTTCGCGCATCTGGCGACGTGGATGCCTGGCGGTGGCCCGATCGCCTACGGCAAGACGAACGTCGACGTACAGTGGAACTTCGTCAGCGCCAACTACTTCGACATGCTCGGTGTCCGCATGCAGATGGGTCGCGGGTTCCGGGGGGATGAAGAAGACTACACGTCGCCGCGAGCCGTCGCAGTCATCAGCGAGCGGCTCTGGCGCGAGTACTTTGGCGCCCCGGCGTCAATCCTCGGCGACACCATCCTGGTTTACGGCCAGCCGTTCACGATCGTTGGCGTGGCGGAAGCGGGCTTCTTCGACGTCGAATGGCACATCCGCCGCGACGTCTGGATGCCGCGCCCGTCGGTTGCCGTCGCGCTCGCCTCGTTCGGCAGCCCGGGGACGCAACTCAAGAGTGTTGCCGACCCGCGCCGGGGCGGCGTCGAACGGGTGGCAGGGCGTCTGGCACCCGGCATCTCGAGAGCCGCAGCGCTGGCCGAGCTCGACGTGCTCGGCCGCCAATTCCGACGCACCGTTCCGATGGACGCTCACGGATATACGCTGCGCGATACGCGACCCGTCAGCCTGGATCCCAGGGCCCTGTCCCGGCAGCTGCCGGTGCTCAGGACGCTCTTCGGCGCGCTGATGCTGGTGATGCTGCTCGCGTGTGTGAACGCCGGCAACCTGATCTTGGCCCGCGGGCTGTCACGCCAGCGCGAGCTCGCCATCAGGCTGTCGCTCGGCGCGAGCCGCTGGCGCGTCACGCGGCAGCTGTTGATCGAAGCATTGCTCAACCTACTGTGTCGTCCATCAAGGGATCAAGCTTCGCGCGAACGAGCGCGAGGCCTGTGGACATTTCCGCGGGAGCCTGGGCGGCCGACGTGAGAGCGTGATTTCGCCATCGCGATGTAGATTAGATGGACGCTGCCCGCATGATGCTGCCGTCCGGCGCCCGCCGCAGGAAGTCGGCGCCAACCAGCGCATCGATGACACGCTGACACGCGGGTTGATCCAGGCCCAGCAGGCGGGCCGCCTGCGCCGGGGTCAGCCGAAGTCCGGGCATCTCGTTGAACTCCGATCGGACGCGCCGCATCAGTTGGTGAAAGTCCATTTGGTGAAAGTCCATCGCGCACTCCATTTCGTCTGCGAGTCACTCGAGGCGGAACTGATACAGCGGGCAAGTCGCGCGCCACGAGGGGCCAACCCGTTGTTTCGGCCTTCCGGGCAATTTCGACAGCTTTGGCGTTTTCCCCCAGGCTCCGAGCTGGACCATTCTCGTCGGAACGCCCGGCGAGTCGGTACATAAGTATCTGGATCGCGGATGACATTTCGGTCGCGCCCGAGCTCCGCGCTTCAGCAACCGCAGCTCGCCGACCGCCATCCGGCTGGCCCCGCAGCGGGATGGCTCGGTGAGGTTAATAACCATCATGGAAAGCGATCCACGACGTGACGTCATCTGGCAGGAACTGCACGCGCGCCCATTACGTGCGCTTCTCCAGCCCGGCGCACGTGTTCCACTTCGCGTTCCTGGTCAGTGAAGGCACCGAGCGGGAGGATCAATCCGTTCGGCGTCAGTGATTTCCTCAATGACAAGACACAGAACAGCAGCCTGACGATCGCGCGCGGGCAGCACGTCCGGTTCCGTTACCGCGTGGTCATCCATCCCGGTGCGTCGCCGGCGGGGCTCGCGGATCTATATGGGGAGTTCGCCGGGAGCAGGGCTTCGCGGCGATAGTCTCATCTTCTTGTCACGTGCATGGAACGAAACGCGCGACCGATCGCGTCGATCTTCCCGGGCTGTTGGCGCAGGCCGCTCCACGCGAACACGATCACTCCGCTGGCCGGCCGGCGCCCGCCGCGCTCGAGCACGGTTGACACCTGCTGAACCGGCACGGGTTCCCCCCAGTCCGAGATCTGCACGATCGGCCAGATGCGATGCCGTTCGCCGGGCGCGCCCGTGACGCCCAGGTACTCGCCGAGCCAGTTCACCTGGCGTGAGATCCACGCCGGGTCGCTGGCGTGCCCGAACCGCGCGTGGTACACCATCGGGCTGAAGATGTCGACGTAAGCCGCCTGGGCCTTCAGATCGATCGCCAGCTGCTCCAGCCGCGCGCCCCCGGCGTCCTCGTCTGTCCACGCATTGTGGAAGGTGCCCAGCAGCACTGACGGCCGTGTCGCGTCGATGATCGCGCGGAACTCACGGACCCAATCCGTGAACACACCCAGGCGCCACCGGACCCACGCCTTGCGATGCGTGGACAGCAGGAGCGCTGCGCGTTCGGACGCCGGCGCGTCCGGCAGCCGGATGGCCGTGGCTTCCTGAAAGCGCCGCAGGCACCGGTCGCAAAAGCACGTGTCCGGCAGGTCCGGGTCGGCGCGTTCCCAACTCGCGTGGCTGTGGTGGTAGTCGAGCCAGACGCCGTCGATGGCGAACTCCTGCAGCAGTTTCCTGAAGGCGTCCATGCGGAACCGGCGGTAGGCCTCGTGCGTCGGACAGATGCCCTGCCACCCCTGCGGCGGCGGTGATACGTGGCCGTCGGCGCCAATCGGGGCCGCGTCGGGGTGCTCCTTGAGGTAGTCGGCGACGTGGAGCGTGTTGAACTCGGCGTAAACCTGCATGCCCTCGCCGCGCAACAGCGCCAGCCGTTCCCGCGTGAAGCTCCCCGCACCCAGCCACACGGCATCGACACCGAAGTCGCGCAAGCGCGTGCCGGTATCGAGAATCTCCTGCGGCACCCCGCCGTAGATGCCGCGCAGCGGCGATGGCGTGACGGCGTCAGGCGCCGTTGCGCACGACGCCACCAGACTGGCGACGAGCGTCATGCTCAGCACGCGAGTCATTGATTCAGTGGGACTCAGCGAGCGGGCGGCATGCGGAACGTCTTCTTCACGTACTCGATGTTCGCCCGAGTGTCGGCGACGATGTCATTCGAGGGCGAGCCGGTTTCGAGGACGTACCACCCGCGATAGCCGATCTCGTAGAACTCCTGTGCCATCCGCGGCCAATCCAATCGCCCTCCGGGCGCTGACATCAGCATGTTCGCGTTCTTCACGTGGATCTGGTGGATGCGCTTGCCCAGCATCTTCGGTTCCGCGTAGATGTCCTTCACGCGCGGCACGATGTTGTGGGCGTCATAGTAGACCGCCACGTAGTCGGACCCGATGGCATCCAGCAGCCTGATGTTGTCCTCGGCCGAGATCCAGTCTTCCAGCCCGACGACAACCTGTGGCCGGGTTGGGGTTGGGGGGTCCGATAGCGGGCGTTATGTTGACGTGCCATTCTAATGCTTCCTCCCGCTCTCGTCACTGACGGCGATGGGGGTGATGCCCGTGCTGACGTTCGTCAG
>JANNHC010000126.1:0-9523 GCA_031404215.1 Acidobacteriota bacterium | reverse complement strand
GCTGCGCGAGCTCCACTTGCAGCTTGCCCTCCCGCGTCCGCGCGCGGCGCGCGAAGATATCGAGTATGAGCTGCGTCCGGTCCACGACCTTTCGATCGAGCTTTGTCTCGAGGTTGCGCAGCTGCGCCGGCGTCAGTTCGTTGTCGAAGATGACGACGTTCACGTTGAGCTCGTCGCACGACGCGGCGAGCGACGCCACTTTGCCGCTGCCCAGGAAGGTCGCCGGATCGGGCCTGGGTCGCTCCTGCAGCACACGCAGGACGACGGTCGCGCCGGCCGCAGACGCCAGGCCGGCAAGTTCATCGAGCGAATGCTCGGGATCGAAGTGACTGGACGAGCTGTTGAACAGACCGACGAGCGCCGCACGCTCCTGCCGCTCGGGCGTGGACGACCGCGAAGCCGATTGACGTGTCACTGGAGGGATTTTATCACGCGGTCCCACGCGATCACTCCGGCGCGCACCAGCACGGGCTCGCCATCCTCGAATGACATGATGGTCGATGGCGCGCCGCCGGGCGCCGGACCGCCGTCGAGCAGCAGATCGACGCCAGGCAGTGCGAGCGCCACCGCGTCAGCAGAGTCGGCCGGAGGAAATCCCGACACATTGGCGCTGGTTGCCGTCACGCAGAACTGAAACGCCGCGGCAAGCGCGCGAGCGATCGCATGGGCCGGCACGCGGATCGCGATCGTGCCGCCGCCGCCGAGCGCCGCACGCGAGAGGATCGGACGGGCCGGCAGAACCACCGATAGCGGCCCGGGCCAGAACGCCTCCGCGACCTGCCGTTCGCGCGAACCGAACTCTCCCGCCAGCCCCGCCTGTTCGAGACTCGCCGCCACAAGCGGCACCGCCGCCTGGCGATCGCGCTGTTTCAGGCCGAACAGCCTCCCGATCGCCACGTCGCTTCTTGGATCCACCGCGAGCCCGTACAACGTGTCGGTCGGAAACGCGACCACCCCCCCCGCACGAAGCACCCGCACCGCGTCCGCCATCGCCGCCGCGTCCACCGGATATTCCGCTTTTACGACCACTCGCCTCACCGCACCCCCCATGCACCCCTGGCACCCTCTAGTGTCCAGTCACTAGATCTCCTCCGTCGCTGGCGCCGTGGCGGTCAGGAGCGGCGCCGCGATCATCAGGCGCGACACCAGCACCGCCAGGGTGATGAGCCCGATGGTATCAAGCAGGAACACCGCGCGGATGCTCGTCGCGCCGAGAATGCCGTTCACGATCGGGCTGAGCGCCAGGCCCGCGAGAGACGCGGTCGTCAGCAGGCCGAAGCCCGCGCCGCGGGCACTGCCCGGCATCACGCTGCTCGCCGCCGTGTAGGCCGCCGTCGTGGCGACGCCGATCGCGAGGCCGAAGACCGGCGTGCCCAGGAGCAGCAGCCATGGGCGGGGGGCCACCACGTAGACCGATACCCCAAGCGCGGCCAGGCCTGCGCTGCCGGCAATCACCCGGCGAACTGTCGCGCCGCGCAGCAGCGGGCCGCAGACGTGGTGCCCCACGGCGCCGGCGCCGGCGGCAATTGAAAACAGCACGCCGGCCGCAAGCGGCACCCGCCCGGCCGGAATCCCGAGTTCAGCCAGGTAGAGCGGCAGGACTGGTCCAAAGCTGCGATCGACGAACTGGAGGCCGAACACAACCGTCAACAGCAGAATGAAGTTTTCGAACGCGAGAACGTTCCTGAACGTGACGCGCGCGGACGACGACGCCGTGGCGTCGTGGGGCGCGCTCCGTTCGTCATACATCGCGAGGACGACAAGCGCCGCGACCAGGAAGAAGCCGGCCGTGACGAGAAAGGCCAGGCGAAGGCCAAACGCCTGAGCGACCACGCCGCCGACCACCGGCCCCACCGCCGGTCCGAGGCGCTGTGCCGTCTGCACGAAACCGATCGCGTAGGCCATGCGGTCGCGCGGCGCCGAGTCGGCCGCCATCGCCAGCGCCAGCGACCCGTAGCCCGCGAAGAGTCCCTGCAGTGCGCGCAGCGCGAACACCTGCCAGGGGCGGCGCACGAAGGCCATCGCGCCCATCACGAACACAAAGCTGACGAGCGATCGCTCGACCATGATCTTCCGGCCGTAGCGATCCGCGAGCCGGCCCCAGAACGGCGCCAGCATGGCGGTAATTGCGGGCGTCACACCAAGGCTGAGGCCGGACCACATCGCGATCTGGCCGACGTCGCTGACGCCGAGCTGCTGAAAATAGAGCGGCAGGAACGGCATGACCAGCGTAAAGCCGGTAAAACCGATGAAGCTGGCGGTGGTGACGGCGAAGAGGTTCTTGCGCCAGTGCTGCGTTGTGCCGGCGATCAGAACCTCACTTTGACCATCCCCGCCTGCTCGACGTGGATCGTGTCGATGAACCGGATGCGCGCGGGCTGGCTCTGCATGATGAGCGAGCTCGTGCGCACGCCGTCACCGAAGAAACGCACACCCTTCATGAGCGTGCCGTCGGTCACCCCGGTCGCCGCGAAGATGATGTTGTCGCCCGAGGCGAGATCCTTCGAGGTGTAGACCTTGCGAAAATCGGTGATGCCCATGGCGCGGCAGCGCGCCTCGTGCTCAGGCGTGGTGACCATCAGCCGCCCGAAGACTTCCCCGTTCAGGCAGCGCATCGCCGCGGCCGTGATGACTCCTTCCGGCGCGCCGCCGATCCCCATCACCGCGTGCACGCCGCTTCCGACGACCGCGGCCGCGATCCCCGCCGACAGGTCGCCATCGCTGATCAGCCGGATCCGCGCGCCGGTCGCGCGAATCTCCGCAATCAGCGTCTCGTGGCGGGGCCGGTCGAGCACAATCACGACCAGATCCTCGAGGTCGCGGTCGAGGCAGCGCGCGATCGCGCGCAGGTTCTCGTCCACACTGGCATCGAGCCTCACCGCGTGCTTCGCCCCTGGTCCGACGACGAGCTTCTGCATGTAGAGATCCGGCGCGTGCAGCAGCCCGCCGCGGTTCGAAGCCGCAAGGACCGCCATGGCGTTTGGCGCCCCGGTCGCGCACAGGTTCGTGCCTTCGAGCGGGTCCACGGCAATGTCCACCGCAGGAAACGCCCTCGCGCGCGCGGCATCACCAGCCGCCATTCCCACCTTCTCGCCGATGAACAGCATCGGCGCCTTGTCGCGCTCCCCCTCTCCGATCACAATCGTGCCGTCAATCGGCACGCTATCCATGCACTTCCGCATCGTCTCGACCGCCGCCTGGTCGGATGTGCGCCAATCGCCGAGCCCCATCGTGTGCGCGCAGGCGATGGCCGCCTGCTCGACGACACGGAGGAACTCGAGCGAGAGGTCGGAGGTCATGAGGCTTCGCGGGTGTTACGGTTTTGGGTTTTCGGTATCAGGTCGCGTCGTGCGCAGGCAACTCGCAACGCGTCGGGCGATCCTGACGGAATCCGAGCACGTAGTCGGCCTGCATGATCTTGTGAATTTCGCGCGTGCCTTCGTAGATGACCGCTCCCTTGCAGTTGCGATAGAAGCGGCCGACCGGGTACTCGTCCGAATAGCCGTTCGCGCCGTGGACCTGGACGGCGTCTCCGGCTGCGCGCTCGGAGGCAACGGTCGCGAACCATTTGGCGAGCCCCGTCTCGCGGGTATTGCGGCGGCCGTTGTTCTTGAGAAATCCCGCGCGCAGCCACAGCAGCCGCGCGGCCTGATAATCGGATTCCATCTGGGCGATCATTTCCTTGACCAGCTGGTGCTCCGCGATCGCGACCCCGAAGGCTTTCCGCTCCTTGGCGTAATCGGCGCTCGCGTCGCGGCACGCCCGGATCAATCCGGTGGCTCCCGCTGCGACGGTGTAACGCCCCTGGTCGAGGGCGAACATCGCGATTTTGAATCCCTCGCCCGGTTTGCCGACCAGATTGGCCTCCGGCACCTCGACCTCGTCCATCGTGAAGAAGCCGGTGTTGCCTGCGAGGATGCCCCACTTTTCCTTCAGGGTCCCGCTCGAAAACCCCTTGAACGCCCGCTCGAGGATGAAGGCACTGATCCCCGACGGATCGCGCTGCTGCTTCTTCTCCATGTCCGTCCACGCGAACACGAGAAAGTTGTCCGCCACGTCGGCGAGCGAGATCCACATTTTCTCGCCGGTGACGTAATACCGATCCCCCTTCTTGACCGCGACGGTCTGGATGCCGCGGACATCGCTGCCGGCCGCCGGCTCGGTCAACCCGTACGTCGCGATCTTCTCCCCCTGCGCCTGTGGCACGAGGTAGCGCTGCTTCTGATCCTCGGTGCCCCACGTGAGGAGCGTCAGGCAGTTCAGCCCGGCATGGACGGAGATGATGACGCGGAGCGACGTGTCGACGTACTCGAGCTCCTCCGACACCAGGCCGAGGCTGACGTAATCCATCCCCGCACCGCCGTACTCCGTCGGAACCGAGCAGCCGAGCAGCCCGAGCTTGGCCATCTGGGGCAGGATGTTCCTGTCGAAGCGGTGCTCACGGTCGAGCTCGCGAATCTTCGGCGCCACTTCCCGAGCGCCCCATTCCCGCACCGATTGTTCGAGGAGTTGCTGTTCGTCCGTGAGATCGAAATCAATCATAGAGGGCATTGTATTTCACTGACCCCTCTTGATCTCGACCTCGGCCCCGCGCGTGGCGCCGAGCGCGTCGGCGGCGCTTCCGCCGTTCACGGCGAACTCCAGGTGATCGGTGCTGCCGAAAAGAGCGCAGACCTCGCCGGCGTGGATGTCGGAGTAGGTCGCGACGACCCCGGCAATGGGACGGCCGGACACCTGCAACGAGACGGGCTGCGAGCGGGTGAAGGTTTCGAAGGTGCGGCGGTCGATGTTCGTGACGAGATTGCCGAAGCGGTCAACGAGCAGGACGACACCCGTCAGCTGGGCGTCGTGGATCTCCGCCTGCGGAAGATCGACCTGGTGGAAGCTGGTCACGGTTCGGCCGAGCGCCGAGAGCTGGATGCCCTTCGCGAGCCAGGCCGCGGCAGGGGCGAAACGATCGCGCCCCTCGAAGGTGCGGCTGACCGTCGGCCGCGCGTAGCGACGCTCCGTGAGCTCGACGATCCGCTTGGGGGGAAGTTCGCGCAGGACCGCCGTCAGCACCCCGTTGTCGGGGGCCACAAAGCGATAGTCGCCGGCTTCGGCCGCAATCCCGCGCCGCAAGGACCCGACGCCGGGATCCACGATCGCGAGGAAAATGGTGCCCGCTGGAAAATAGCGGTAACTCGCCGCCAGCTGCAGCGCGCCTTCGACGACGTCGTGCGGCGTGATGTCGTGCGTGATGTCGAGGAGCGTGAGGTCGGGGCAGATGCCGATCATCACGCCCTTCATGGTCCCCGCGTAGTGATCGCGCGTACCGAAGTCGCTCAGTAGCGCGATAACCGGGCGCATGCGGGCTTCGTGTCCTAGCTCCGGCGCCGGAGCAGGATCTCCCGCGTGTTGCTCTTCAGCAGGAACGAATCCGAGACGATCAAGCCGTCGAACATCTTGATGATGTCGCGGTTGAGAAACGCGTGCTTCGGACCGCCGGCGCCCGGATGGTACTTGTGCCGCAGCGCGGTCTGGTCCACGATTTCGTACTTCGTGAACGGCGACCGGGCCACCGAGGAGGTGCAGAAAAATCCCATTACCGCGCCTCCGGGGCGAAGCATCCGCACGATCTGCCGCGACAGCGCCTGGGCCGCGGGCTTGGACAGATAATCGAAGATGTCCCAGCAGAGCACGCCGTCCACACTGGCGTCGCCGTGCCGGAATCGCGCGTCGATCGTTGCGGCCAGGCCATCGAGTGTCCCGGCGCGCGCGTGCCGATCGTAATCGGCAAACAAGTCCTCGATGAACAACTTGCAACCGAGGTGCTCCCCGAAAAACTCCACGTTCGTGCCCACCACCGGGCCGAAATCAATCAGCACCGGCGCGTCCGGCCGGTTCGCAATCGCGGAGATGAACTTCGGGAATGCTTTGGAGGGTACGACCGGTTCGTCGGCGCGCGCAACTGTCGCCTCACCGGGTGCGTCGGGCTGGCCGGGGCGCTTGCTGCCCCAGCGAAGGATGTCTGACAGCATGGGATCGCGCAATCGAGCGCCCGGACGACCGGGTAATCGCGCCACTCACGTGACGCGGACCACCCGGCCGCCCTAAGCGCCGATGCGATTGCTAGCGGTTTGCCCCGGCGGCGGCCGGTGTGCTCTGCTGTCCGGCCTGCCCCTGCGGGGTGGCCGGTGCGGAGGCGGCGCCGGGCTTGCCATCGGTCTTCTGGGCGCCGCCACCCTTCTGCATGTCGATGCTGCCGCGAAAGTGGGCGCCTTCGGCGATCGCCACCCGCGGCGATGAGATGTCGCCGTCCACCGACCCGTTGTCACGGATGTCGACTTTTTCAGACGCCGTGACGTTGCCGGTGACCTCGCCGAGAATGATCACGGCCTTCGCGAACACCTGCGCCTTGATCTTGCCGTTAGGGCCGATGGTCAGCACGTTCTGCCGCAGTTCGATCTTCCCCTCGACCTGTCCCTCAATCGTCAGGTCTTCGCTGCCGTTGAGCTCGCCTTTAATCACGACCGATTTGCCTATGTTCACAGCAGTCTTCTCCTGTCCACGCTGAGGGTCGCTGGCAGCCACCGGCTTGACCGGCGTCGCCTCTGCGGCTGGCGGCGCGCTGCCGTGCTGCGCCGGGGCAGGCGGAGACCCGGCTGGCGCATTCGGCTTGGCGGCCGCTTCATCCCGTTTCCACATTAGGCACTCTCCACTGTCCGAAAGTTGGTCGCAGTTCCGCGGCTTGGCAGCAGGGTTTTGTCAGTATACGCAAGCCGTTTGCCCGCTGTCTAGTCCTTTTATTGCTGAGACTTAGAGCGAATGTTATGATGAAGGATCGCGATGCGCATTTACTTCGACCACAATGCCACGACTCCCGTCGATCCCACGGTCGCCGAGACGATGGCGCGCGTGATGACCGAGGAGTTCGGCAACGCCTCGAGCGTTCACCACTTCGGGCAGCGCGCCAAGGCCGTGCTCGATGAGGCACGCTCGTCGGTCGCGGCACTGATCGGGGCGGAGCTGTCCGAGGTCGTCTTTACGAGCGGCGGCACGGAGTCGGACAACTTCGCGCTGCGCGGCGTCGCCGAAGCGCTCGAACCGACCGGCCGCCGGCATCTCATCGCCAGCAGCATCGAGCACGAGGCCGTGCTCGTGACGCTGAGGGCCCTCGCGCGCCGCGGATGGCGAACGACGCTCCTGCCCGTCGGTGCATCCGGCATCCTGAATCCGCAGGCGCTGGCCGACGCGCTCACCGACGACACCGCGATCGTGTCCGTGATGCACGCCAACAACGAAATCGGCACGATTCAGCCGATCGCCGAACTGGCGCGCCTTGCGCACGCCAAGGGTGCGCTGCTCCACACGGATGCCGTGCAGTCGATCGGAAAGATCCCGGTGGACGTGCGTGCGCTCGGCGTCGATCTGCTCTCGCTCTCGGCGCACAAGTTCAACGGACCGAAGGGCGCCGGCGCGTTGTGGATCAAGCGCGGCGCACGGGTGACGGCCATGCTCACCGGCGGCAAACACGAGCGCAGCCGCCGCGCGGGGACGGAGAACGTCCCGGCCATCGCCGGCCTCGGCGTCGCCGCGCGGCTGGCGGCGAAAAAGCTGACGGCCGACAGTCCACGGCTCGCGGCCCTGCGCAACCGCCTCGAGGAGGCAATTCTCGCGGGTGTGCCCGGCACCGCGGTCAACGCCAATCGCGAGCCGCGCGTGCCGAATACGACGAACATCAGCTTCGAGGCCATCGAAGCGGAATCGCTGCTGATCGCCCTCGACCTCGAGGGGGTGGCGGTCTCGACCGGCTCCGCCTGTTCATCCGGAACGCTCGAGCCCTCGCACGTGCTGCGCGCGATGGGCCTGCCCTCGCCCCGAACCCAGAACTCCATTCGTCTGAGCCTCGGCGCCGGCAACACCGACGCAGAGGTGGACTTCGTCGTCTCCACGCTGCCCGCACTCGTGGAGAAACTCCGGAGTTTGACCGGCGCGAGAGTGAGGCGCTAGGCGGATGAAAATCGTGGTCGCGATGTCGGGCGGCGTGGACTCGTCGGTGGCCGCGGCCCTCCTCGCACGGGAGGGCCACGAGGTCATCGGCCTCTCGATGCAGCTGTACGACGCATCAGGCGCCGATCCCGCGCTATCGGATCCTGGCGTCGACTTCGGTGTGGCGGGGTCTGACCCCGCGCGATCCGCTGAGCCCGGTTCGCGCCCCTTCGGCAGCTGCTGCACGATCGACGACCTCCACGATGCGCGCCGCGTCGCGGCCCGCATCGGCATCCCGCACTACATCGTCAATTTCGAGCGCGAGTTCGCCGATACCGTCATCACAAATTTCGTGAATGAGTATGCCGCCGGACGCACGCCGATTCCGTGCGTGCACTGCAACGGCGATCTGAAGTTCGCGACGCTGGCCGCCCGCGCGGAGGGCCTCGGCGCCCAGTTCGTCGCGACCGGGCACTACGCACGCGTGGATCGCGATCCCGAGACGGGTCGATACCTGTTGAAGCGCGGCGCCGACGCCGCAAAGGATCAGTCGTACTTTCTCTTCACGCTCGATCAGGCGCAGCTGTCGCATGCGATGTTCCCGATCGGCGACCTCGACAAGACGGCGGTGCGCAACCACGCGCGTGAGCTGGGACTCTCCGTCGCCGATAAGCCCGACAGCCACGAGATCTGTTTCGTGGCCGACGGCAGCCACACCGCCTTTCTCGAACGGCACGGCGACATGGCCTCCGCGGGTGCCATTCACGACCTGGGCGGCCAGGTCGTCGGAACGCACGACGGCGTGCACCGCTTCACGGTCGGTCAGCGGAAAGGCCTCGGCCTCTCCTCCCCCATCCCCCTCTACGTCGTTGGAATCGATGCGTCAGCCAACACGGTGACCGTCGGGCCGAAGCACTCGCTCGAGCGGAGCGATCTCACCGCCTCCGGCGTGAACTGGGTTTCAGGCGTGGAGCCGGCGCCAGGCACGCGCGTGACGGCGCGCATCCGTCATCGCCACCACGAGGCCGCGGCGTCAATCGAGCCGCTTCCCGGCCGCCGTGTGGGCGTGACCTTCGATGAACCTCAGAGCGCCGTGGCCCCAGGCCAGGCGGTAGTCATGTACGACGGGGATGTCGTGGTGGGTGGGGGGTGGATTGATTCAATCCCTAATCTCTAATCCCTAATCCCGCATCCCGCATCCCGCATCCTTTAATCCCTAATCCTTAATCCACAATCCAATCCAGAACCCCCAATCCCGAGTCCTGTGGATCGGGGATTCAGGACGAGGGACTGAGGATAAGGGATTCAACTTCTGGGATTAGGGATTTGGGATTAAGGATTGAATTTGCGCTTCTCCGAGGTGCTGCGGGAGACCGTCGAGGTAGTGCTCGGCGTCGATGGCCGCCATGCATCCGGAGCCGGCGGCGGTAATCGCTTGCCGGTATATGTGGTCCTGCACGTCGCCGCAGGCGACTCAACGCTATCGACCCAGCACATGAACTCGAACGACGCGTCATCGAGTTCGGTTGCCAGCCACCGCAACACAACCGGG
>JANNHC010000125.1:0-3233 GCA_031404215.1 Acidobacteriota bacterium | reverse complement strand
ATCACGCCGGCCGCGGATTGCGTATCAGAGAGCCTGGACACGCTCGACGAGCGGTGGAAGGCGTAATCCGCGGTCGCCATCCGCGCTCCTGCACTTAAACGTGACGGTATTACCATCAATGCGACCATCGAAAATCTCAAGATTTGGCGAAGATGAGCACCCACTCACCGCTCCGGTCAGTCTCGGGCCGTCTGCCTTGAGCACGAGCGTCCACCCCAGCACGGACTCGGACCTCCACGAGCCAGTTACTCCGGTCTGTGCGGAGGGAACAGGGGGCGCGGGAGTTTGGCCCCAGAGAGAAGCCGCGGCAGAAATGAACAACACCGCGCAAATCCTCATCGATATCGGCATCCGACGAATCCTACCCTTTTCATCTACGCTAACGGCATGGACTAAATGTTCGCCTTGGCAACCGCACCTCGCTACTGCTGAATCGTCGCGAGCCAGTTGACGACGACCGTCATCGGCGCCGGGGCGGATTCCTCCGGGGGAAGGTTGACGAGGAACCGCTTCCCGTCCTTCGACACGTCATACGGACGGCCGCGAACCGACACCAACGCGGCCCTCTTGAACAGCGCCCGGGGCACACCCGCCTCGACCTGACGCGTGGTATCGATATCCACGGCCATCATCGTGCCGTCTGGCGCGACGAAGAACAGTTCCTTGCCGTCGGCACGCCACCTGGGAAAGTTTCCGCCGTTCTTGGAAATCTGGAATTGTCCGCTGCTCGGCGGGAACGGCCGCACATACACGTCAATTCGGGCGTTCGTCTGGTCGGTGAAGGTATAGGCGATCCACCGGCCGTCTGATGAAAAGGTTGCGCCCGCCTCATTAGCTGCCGTTTGCACGAACGCAAAGGGCTTGCGATCGCCCGATAGCGGAAGCACCCAGATGTCGTTTGATCCCCCCGTTCCAGTGCGGGTGTAGGCCACAAACCGTCCGTCGGCAGACCAGTCGGTGGGCGTCACCGAGCCTTGTTTGTTGACGAGCTCTTCCTCATCGGCGGCTCCGCTTACGAGCTTTTGACGCAATGTCGCCGCGCCTTGTCGGATTCCCGCAAACGCGATCCGCAAACCGTCCGGTGACCAGATCGGCGCGCCGGAACCGGCCGGGTCGAACGTCATCCGCGTCTGCTTCCCTTCGGCGTTCAGAATCCACACATCACCGCGTTGGGAAGCGCCGACGACTTGGACAGCAACGTCGCGATCATCTCGGGACACCGCCGGGTTCACGTACGTGGAAACCTCCCCGACAGTACCAAGCGTCTTCCCCTCTCGATCCAACCACGGCAACTGTGTAGCCCCCCGCGCAAGTGGACTCGCATAGAGCAGCACGCCGGTGTTGGACACGGAGAAACTGGCGTACCGGCTGCCTTCCCAGCCCACGTTTTCGGTCAAGGGAACGCCGTCGCCGGTGAGCTGGCGCGAGATTGGATCGAACGGCTGCGCCATCAGCGCGCCGAGCCGATTAAACAAAAGGTAGCCGGAGGCATATGCGGCTGACGATTCAACGTCGAAGAGGACGGCGGTCTCCGGCCCGTCGAGCACGCCAATCCTGACGCGCGCTGGCTTCGAGGGCGGGCAGCACGTGCCGACCGTTGCGGTATACAGGAAGTGGCGCCCATCCGGCAGGAAATGTGGCCAGCGATGAGAAGATTCGCCATATGCCGTGTCGAGGGCGGACATCGGAACCGGTGCCCCTCCAGCGGAGGAGACGCGGGAGATTCCTTCGCCAGCCGCACTGGGCGCGAACACGATGACGTTGTCGCGATTCCAACTGCCACCTCGTCCGGCCGGCGCGTCGCACAACGCGATGGCCGGCCCGCCGCCGATCTGGACTTTTTTCAGTTTGCCGCCGGCGAAGAAGCCGACGGATCGGCTGTCGGGTGACCAGAACGGATAGGTCCCATCCTGTGTGCCAGGGATCGCGCGCGCGGTGACGGTGCCAATTGGCCGCAGCCAGAGCTGATAGCCGCTCTCTGCCTTTGCCACGAACACGATCTGCCGCCCGTCGGGCGAGACGGCCACTTGCGTCGCGTCTCCGGTCCCGCCGAACTCCGGTCCGCCGAACTGCGTGTTCTCAGGCGGGAGAATATCGAAACTGACCGCATCGGATGCAGGTGAAGTTTCTCGCAGATACCGCACCGCGGGAAGGGCGAGCGCCGCGGCCGCCAGCACGGCGGTGGCGGCGACCACCCACGCGAACCGCGTCGAGCGCGGGGCAGATCTGGGCTGTGCGGCGGCGTCGGTGGTCGACGGAACCGTCAACGCCTCGTCGATCTCCAGCCGCGCATCCGCCGCTGAATCGAGCCGCCGCTTGCGATCCTTCTCAAGGCAGCGGCGCAACAGGCGCCGTTTGGCGGGAGGCGTGGTTTGGGCCAGCGCACTCCAGTCGGGCTCGGTTTTCAAGACCGACGCGAGCGTGTCGGAGACCGTGGCACCTTCAAACAGGCGCGACCCGGTGAGCATCTCCCAGAGCACCACGCCGAAGGCCCACACGTCCGCGCGCTTATCCACCGTCGAACCGCGCGCCTGCTCGGGGCTCATGTACGCGGCGGTGCCAAGAATCATTCCGGCCTGCGTCATCGCCGGTGTCGTGATCGTCGGCGACATCGACGCACTCGACGGCGAGCCCGTCGCGGGGTCCATCGCCTTGGCGAGCCCGAAGTCGAGCACCTTCACCGTGCCGTCGGCGCGCACCTTGATGTTCGCTGGCTTGAGGTCGCGATGGATGATCCCTTGCTCGTGCGCGGCTTCGAGTGCTTCGGCAATCTGCTTCGCGATTGGCAGGGCTTCGTCGAAAGGAATCGCGCCGCGCGCAATGCGCTGCGACAGGTCGTCACCCTCGACGAGTTCCATGACGAGCGCGCGGACGCCGCCGCTCTCTTCAAGGCCATAGATGGCCGCGATGTGCGGGTGGTTTAGCGAGGCGAGGGTCTGCGCTTCACGCGTAAACCGAGCGAGGCGATCCGCGTCGTTCGCGAAGGAGTCCGGTAAGACCTTGAGCGCGACATCGCGATTCAGCTTGGTATCGCGTGCGCGAAACACCTGGCCCATGCCGCCTTCGCCGATCGGCGCGGTGATGTCGTAAACGCCGAGGCGCGTGCCGGGGATAAGTGCCAAGTGTGACGCGAGTATACGCGCGAACGGAGAGCGGACGAGGTCAGTTCCTCTGTAAAGGCACAGTGGCCAGTTGAGGCCCCCCGGGCCGGGATAGCTCTACGCGACTTCTCG
>JANNHC010000124.1:0-2106 GCA_031404215.1 Acidobacteriota bacterium | reverse complement strand
GCTCCGCCGCGACGCGTTCGAAAATCCCGCTGTCGCGAAGGACGGGAAACTGTGGATAGATGAACCCGTAGCTCACCGTGCCGGCTTCGCGCCCGGCGGTTACCACGCTGCCTGCGACCACGACCCTGGCGGAATCCTTGATTGGAAGCGGCCGGAGAAGGACGGCGGAAAGCAGCGACCATGTGGCCGCTGCCGCGCCGACCGCGCACGCGAGGGTCACGATCGATGCGATCGTGGCCCCCGGCCGCTTGGTCAGCCTGCGTGCGGCGAGTCGAACCTCATCCACGCCAACCTCCTCGAGAGCATGTCAACTTTCGAGTGTAGGACGCGACGTGCGGTTGGAAACAAAAAAGCGCGCCCGCGAAATTCGCGCGCGCGCTCCGTTCCATCGCCATGTCCCTGTACGCCGCCATGCGTCTGGAGCGCGTATTATAGGCTGCCCGCGGTTCGGGTCTCGCGACCGACAGCCAAAAACCGAAAACCGAAAACCGATCTGAATGACTATCTATCTCGCGTGCACCGTGCGGGGCGATCGAGGGGCGGTCGGCCCCCTTCGTGCGCTTGCCGATCTCCTGGAGCGCCAGGGCCACGAGATCCTCACGCGGCACCTGCTGGCCAACCACGTCGATCGCGCGGAGTCGGTTCTGAGCGAGCGGGACGTGTTCGAGCGGGATCTCCGCTGGCTCGAGAGCGCTGATCTGCTGATTGCGGAGGCCTCTGGGTCGAGCTACGGCGTCGGATTCGAAGTGGGGTACGTCCTGGGTCGGGCGGGGGAGAGCGGACAACGCGTGCTGCTGCTGTACCACGCGGACCGGCGCGAGCAGGTGTCGCGCCTGATCGCTGGTAACTCGCACGCCTCCTGCACGACCTATCCATATCGCGACAGCTCTGATCTCCTGCGCTTCGTCGAAGTGTTCATGGCGCCCGTGCCGGAGTGTTGAGAACAGTTGCCAGTCACCAGTAAACAGCACATGTTGCGCGTGCGCATTCATCGGCTTTCGCCGTCGATATCGCTGCCCCGCTATGAAAGCGACGGGGCGGCGGCGTTCGATCTTGCCGCGTCGGCGGACACGATTATTCAGCCGGGACAGGTGGGCCTCGTGCCGACGGGGCTTGTCATCGAGGTGCCGGCGGGGATGTTCCTCGGCATCTTCGCGCGCAGTAGCACACCGCTCAAGCGTGGGCTGATGGTCGCGAACGGGGTGGGGGTGGTCGATTCGGATTATTGCGGGCCCGGCGACGAGGTGAAGATCGCGGTGCTGAATTTCAGCCCCGCGCCAGTCCACGTGGCGGCCGGCGATCGGATCGCGCAGGGGATCCTGTTGCCGGCCCCGCGGGTCGTTTGGGAGGAGGCCGACACGATTACGACGGACTCTCGCGGCGGGTTCGGATCGACGGGCTGACTGAGCTCAGCGAAGCGGAAGACCAGCCAGCCAAAAAAAACGGGGAGAGGATCATCTCCTCTCCCCGCTGTCGTGATTGGATAAAACGCTGAGACTACCAGCGTGGCTCGCGGCTGCCGCGCGAGCTGCCACCGCCGCCGCCACCACCACCGCTACCACCGCGTCCGCGGCCGCCGCCGAATCCGCCCCCTCCGCCTCCGGAGTACTCCGGCTTCGGACGAGCTTCGTTCACCGCGAGTGCGCGACCGCCGAGCTCGTATTCGTTGAACTCGGTAACCGCTTTCTGCGCCTCTTCGTCGGTGGCCATTTCCACGAATGCGAAGCCGCGCGCACGGCCCGTGGCCATGTCGCGCATGACGCGCACCGTTTCAACGTTGCCGGCCTTGCTGAAGAGCTCCTGCAGCTCGCCTTCGCCGATTGAGTACGGAAGGTTGCCGACGTAAAGCTTGCGACCCATGTATCTACTGCTCCTACCTGTGCCCGGCTGACGCCCGCCGGGTTGCGGACCCATCGTCCGCGTCTCTCTGAAAAGGAAGCTTAGGGTCGAGTGGGTGTCCACTCCTGACGCTTGGGCGTCGCTCGGGCTGAGGGGAGCGAGTCAGTCTCGATCGGCTCTAGTGCGAGAGGCGAAAGCGGATAGCTAAACTTCTTACTACCCGTCAAGGTTACAGGGTTGCCTCGGCTTCCGCAAGATAATTAGAAA
>JANNHC010000123.1:0-2922 GCA_031404215.1 Acidobacteriota bacterium | reverse complement strand
GCCGACGTGATTCGGCGCCAAGTCGGGTCTCAAGTGGATGACGATGGATCCGAACGTGGTGTTCAGGACCGCCTGCTTCCCGCTCATCTCGGCGAGCGTGAGCGGGGTGGTAAATGGTGTGGCGGCTTTCTGTGCGGCCGGTTTGGACGGGGTGCGCCGTTGCGTCACGGCAATGGCCGGGCCGGCGGCCGCGAGAGCCAGCGCAAGAAGCGAGACGGTGAACGGGCGAAACATACCGGAGTATAGTTTTCTCGAGCGAGCGAAAGGAGATCCAAGGCCAGGGCCCTAACAGGCGAGCGCCTACGACGCTACGGGTGTCGGAGCCGGATCGTACGCGAGGTTTGGCCCGAGCCAGCGCTCGGCTTCCTCGATCGACATCCCTTTCCGCCTCGCGTAGGACTCCAGCTGGTCGCGGCTGATGCGGCCGACGTTGAAGTACTTGGCCTGCGGGTGTGAGAAGTACAGCCCGCTCACCGACGCAGCGGGGAGCATCGCAAAGCTCTCCGTCAGCGTGATCCCCTGCCGGGTCGCGTCGAGCACGGCGAACAGCTTGCCCTTCTCGGTATGATCCGGACAGGCGGGGTAGCCATAGGCCGGACGAATGCCGCGATACTTCTCGGCGATCAGGTCTTCGTTTGCGAGCTGCTCGCCGGCGCCGTAGCCCCAGTCCTTGCGCGCCTGGGCGTGCAGGTACTCGGCAAACGCCTCAGCCAGTCGATCCGCCAGCGCCTTCACCATGATCGCGTTGTAATCGTCGTGATCCCGTTCGAACCCGCGCACCAGCTCGTCGGCGCCCAGTCCCGCCGTCACCGCGAACATCCCGATGTAATCAGGCACTCCGCTCTCGCGCGGCGCGATGAAGTCGGCCAGCGAGCGGTTCGGACGCGCGTCCGCGATGACTTCCTGCTGACGCAGCATCGGCAGCCGCGTCAGCTCTTCCCGCCTGTCGTCGTCCTTGTAGACGACGATGTCGTCCCCGTCGGCGTTGGCCGGCCAGAATCCGTACACGCCCCGCGCTGTCAGCAGCTTTTCGTCGATGATCCGCTTCAGCAGCGCCTGCGCGTGCTCGTAGACCTCACGCGCCGCCGCGCCGTACTCGGGGTGATCGAGAATTGCGGGAAAGCGCCCTTTGAGCTCCCACGCCGAGAAAAAGAACGTCCAGTCGATGAATTTCGCGATATCCGCCAGCGGCACGTCGTCCAGGTAGCGGCGGCCGACAAACCACGGCGACTGAATGACGTGGTCGTCCCAGTCAGTCGTCAGCCGGTTGGCCTTTGACTGCTCGTAGGTGAGCAGCGGCTTCTGGCGCCGGTTGGCGTACGACTCTCGGATCTCCGCCTGCGTCACGCGGTTCGCGGCGTCAAAACCTGGGCGATTGTCCCCGAGCAGGTTCGACACCACGTCCACGGCCCGCGACGCGTCGAGCACGTGCACGACCGGCCCGCTGTACTCGTGCGCAATCTTCACGGCCGTGTGCTGCTTGCTGGTGGTCGCGCCGCCGATGAGCAGCGGCAGCGTGAAGCCGCGGCGCTCCATTTCGCGCGCCACGAACGCCATCTCGTCGAGCGACGGCGTGATGAGACCGCTCAGCCCCACGATGTCTGCCCGCTGCTCGACGGCGGCATCCAGAATCTTCGCCGCGGGAACCATGACGCCGAGGTCGATGATCTCGTAGTTGTTGCAGCCGAGCACGACGCCGACGATGTTCTTCCCGATGTCGTGCACGTCTCCCTTGACCGTGGCCATCAGCACGCGGCCCTGCGTGGACGATTTGCCCGTCTGCCGCTTGTGCTCTTCCATGTACGGCAGCAGGTAGGCGACCGCCTTCTTCATCGCGCGTGCGCTCTTCACGACCTGCGGCAGGAACATCTTGCCGGCGCCGAAGAGGTCGCCCACCACCTTCATCCCGTCCATCAGCGGGCCTTCGATGATCCGCAGCGGCTCGTCGTACTGCTGGCGCGCTTCCTCGACGTCGGCCTCGATGAAATCGACCACGCCGTGGACGAGGGCATAGGACAGCCGGGCCTCGACGGTGGCTTCGCGCCACCGAAGATCGGCCTCGCGTTTCTTGCCCGCCCCCCTGACCGTGTCGGCATACTGCACCAGCCGTTCAGTGGCGTCGGGACGGCGATTGAAAATGATGTCCTCGACGTGCTCGAGAAGGTCCTTTGGAATGTCCTCGTAGACGATCAACTGGCCGGCATTCACGATGCCCATGTCCATGCCCGCCTTGATCGCGTGGTACAGAAACGCCGAATGGATGGCTTCGCGCACGACGTCGTTTCCGCGGAACGAGAACGACAGGTTGCTGACACCGCCGCTGATCTTCACGCCCGGGCACACGGTCTTGATGATCTTCGTCGCCTCGATGTAGTTGATCGCGTAGTCGTTGTGCTCTTCGAGGCCGGTCGCGATGGCGAGGATATTCGGGTCGAAGATGATGTCCGTCGGGTCGAATCCCGCTTGCTCGATGAGCAGCGTGTACGCGCGCCGGCAGATCTGCACCTTGCGCGCGACGGTGTCGGCCTGGCCCGTCTCGTCGAACGCCATCACGACGACGCCGGCCCCGTACCGCCGGATCGTGCGCGCCTTCAGCAGGAAGTCCGCTTCCCCTTCCTTCAGGCTGATCGAATTGACGATGCCCTTTCCCTGGACGCACTTGAGGCCCGCTTCGAGCACCGACCATCTCGAGCTGTCGATGACAACCGGCACGCGCGCGATCTCCGGCTCCGTCGCGATGTAGTTGAGAAACGTGGTCATCGCCTGCTCGGAGTCGAGCATGCCCTCGTCCATGTTGACGTCGAGGAGGTTCGCGCCGCCCCGGACCTGGTCAGCCGCGACGCTGACCGCTTCGGTATAGTTGCCGGCCTTGATCAACCGCGCGAACTTCGCCGAGCCCGTGACGTTGGTGCGCTCCCCGAT
>JANNHC010000122.1:0-17074 GCA_031404215.1 Acidobacteriota bacterium | reverse complement strand
GAAGACGCCGGCGCTGTTTTGCTCGATGCTCGCGGTGTGCGACCAGTGCAGCTGCCAGATGTCTTCAAGGCCGGCCGACGCGCGCATGGTCGGCATCGCCTGGGCGCCAGCTCCTTTGCGCGTGCCGTTCTGCATGATCGCGACACGCGGCTGAACGCCGTGAACGAGCGCAGGCGGTCCGGAAACGTCCAGCCCGTGATGCGTGACGAAATACACATCAACCGCCCCGACGGGATTGTTCGGGCAGACAAGCTCGTACTCCTTGTTCCACAGCAGGTCACCCAGGTCGATCGCGCGGAACTGGCCGAAGGTGATCACGCTGCCGACCGATTGCCCGTTTTCGTCGGTCGCCGACGCCTCCTTGGGTGTGAACCCTGCGCACGCCGGATTCGGTTTGCCGCCTCCCGGCAGCGGCGTTTTCAGCGCCTGGCCCCCCGCGGTCACGATGCGCCAGTCGAGGCCCGTGATCGGCACCTTATCGCCTGGCTTGACAATGGTGTGCTTCGCCTTCCCGTACAACTCCGCGTAGGCCGCCTGAAAACCCTGCACCTGTTCCGTCGGTTCACTCGACGGCCCGTGATCGATGTAATGCGCGATCGGAATCCGCTTCGCGAGCTCCTGGATCCCGCCGATGTGATCAACGTGGTAATGCGTGGAAATCAGGAAGTCGATCTGCTTCAGACCAGCGTCTGTGACGGCGGCCATGATCCGCTCGAGATCGCGGGAGCCTGGATTCCCGCTGTCGATGAGGAGCGACTGCCCGCTGGGCGATACCCACAACGCCGCCTTGCCTCCCTCGGTGTCCACCACGTAGACGTCGAGCGGCTTCCCCGCCGGCGCGCCTCGCTGCGCCGCGAGGGAAGCCGTCAGGACGAGCGTTGAAATAGCCACAGCGGTCAGTCGCGTCATGGGACACTCCAATTACTGATTGCGCGCCTACTTGATCGCCGAAAAATCGGTCGGATCGGCAAACACCGACGTGACACCACCCTGCGCAGTCAGCGGGCCGTCCTTCTCCGATTCAGCCCTCGCCTTCGTCCAGTCGGGGTCCGCACGGAATCCAGCCCAGCTCTTCGTCGCCGCTTCCCGGCTCTCGTGGGCGACGACATAGATCAGCGTGTTGTCCTTGAGCGGGGCGTCTTGCGGCACCCAGTAGCCGATGTTCTTCATGCCGTGCTTTTCGAAGAGCTTGACCGTGTGGTCACGGAAACGCGATTTCAACGCTTCCAGCTTCCCGGGCGCAGCGGTGTAGGTGCGGATCTCGAACACGCGGTTCGCCGCCGCATGAACCGTGACGGCAGGACTGAACAGGCCTCGGGCGGCGAGACCGGTCGCGAAGGCCGCGCAGACAATCAATGCACACGTGGTTTTTGTCATCAACATCGGACATCTCCTCTGGGAAGTGGCGCTGCTATCGGGCGATCCAACCGCCGTCCACAAACAGCGGCGTGCCGGTGACATACGACGACGCGTCTGACGCAAGGAAGACGACGGCGCCGGTGATCTCCTCGAGCTCGCCCCAGCGGCCCATCGGGATCTGCGCGACGAACTCCTTGTATTTCACGGGGTCGTCCAGGAGCGACCGATTCATCTCGGTGGCAAACGCTCCGGGACAGATGGCATTGGCCGTCACGCCGGTGCCCGCCCACTCGAGCGCGAGCACACGCGTCAGGTTGATGATGCCCGCTTTCGACGAGGCGTACGGGGCACGGCCCGGAAGGGCGATGACGCCCAGCACCGAACCGAGATTGATGACGCGGCCCCAGCCCCGGCTCACCATGCGCGGGCCGATGGCGCGCGCGCAGAGAAACGGCCCCTTCAGGTTGGTGTCAATCACCGCGTCCCAGTCGGCTTCCGTGAGCTGTTGAATGGGCCCGCGGATATTGATGCCGGCGTTGTTGACGAGAATGTCGATCCGTCCCATCTCGCGCTCGACATCGTCGGCGAGCCGTTCGACGTCGGCGATCTTCGTCACGTCCGCCGCGAACGCGCGCACGGTTTTTCCGGTTGCCGCCGCGATACCGGCCGCCGCCGCCTGGCAGGTGTCCCTCGAACGCCCGGCGAGGGCAATGTCGGCCCCCGCCTCCGCGAGTGCGGACGCCATCGTCCGTCCCAGCCCACGCGCGCCTCCCGTAATCAGCGCGACCTTCCCGTCGAGTCGAAACCGGTCGAGCACACTCTTCTGCGTCACTTCTCTCAATCCCTAATCCCTGATCCCTAATCCCTAATCCCTCTAGAACCCATGCGGCCGAATCCGAAAGCTATCCTGCCACTTTCCTCCCGGACGAATGTACTGCAAATCGTCGTAAAGTCCCCTGTGGGCCAGATTCATCGAGTTGCTGATGCCGGCCATCGGCTCGAGGCAGGCGAAATCTCCGTCCGGGCTCGATGATTTTGGGGCATAAATCACCATCGATCGGTAATTCGGTCCCAGTTCGACGTCAATCCGCTCGGTTCGCCCGCGGAGACTCATCACGGCGGTGCCCGAGTCGTCGCGCACAAGGTCGTCAAACACGTGATCGAGCGCGTGGTCTTTGACCCGAACCGCCCGGGGATCCGGGCACACGGCCTCGATCGGATCGGTCTCCCCCGTCGGCACCTTGTTCTCGCCCAGGCGCCAATGCTGTCGCGCGCCGATGGAAACCACCCACTCATCGCGAGGACAATCGGTCAGCGCGAAGTACGGATGAAAGCCAACCGCCACCGGCATCGGGTCCGTGCCCAGGTTCTCAATCATCGTCGCCACTTCCAGGGCACCGTCGCGTAGCCGGTGTGTCATCTCGATCGTGTGGGCGAACGGGAACTGCTTCATCCAAAGCGGCTCGCTGAAAAATTCGAGCCGGCTCGTGACCCATGCCGATGCGCCGTCCGCCATGACCTCCTCAACCTGCCAGCGGTCGGTTGTCATCAGCAAACCGTGAATCGGGTAGTCGCCGCGCACGTTCCCGATCGCCATGTCGAACGCGAAGCGCCGGCCGTTCGCGTAAAACGCCTGCTCGTCCAGCCGGTTCGCCCAGGGACCCAGAAACGGCAGGCCCGCGTAGGCGCCGCCCGCCGCCTTGAACTCGTCTATGGAACCGTACGGGAACCACAACGCGGCGCGACCGTTGATCCGCATGGCAGACACGATGTTGCCGGCGGACGGACTGACGGATACCGAGATCCGCCTCCGCGCGTCCTCGAGCCGTATGACACCGCCCGCATCGTGCGCGGCGTATCGGGGATCACTCTCCGCCACGGCCGGACCCGCCTCGTCCGCCCCGGCCGCTCTGCAATTCCGGATCGGTCCACGGCCGCGTTCGTGTCTTCGTCAATCCGCGAACCTCCCGCACGTCGTCCGGCCCTACGGGCGATGCCGTGTGTCCCCACTCGCGCCGGACGTACGTGAGCACGGCCGCGATCTGTTCGTCGCTGAGTGAGCCACCGAGGGGAGGCATCAAACCGATCGTGCCTTCCTTCCCCGCAAGCAGAATGCGGGCGGACGCCCCCGGGTCAGGGCCGGTCACGTAGCGTGACTCCACCAGGCTGGGGGCAATCTTGTCCTTCCCCCTGCCGTCAGCCTGGTGACATCCGATGCAGATGCTCCTGTAGATGTCACCGCCAGCGTCGAATTGGCGCTGCTGGTCGGACGTGAGG
The DNA here is from genome assembly GCA_031404215.1 of Acidobacteriota bacterium. Taxonomy (GTDB): domain Bacteria; phylum Acidobacteriota; class Vicinamibacteria; order Vicinamibacterales; family 2-12-FULL-66-21; genus JALZOC01. The sequence goes on along the minus strand of JANNHC010000122.1, from coordinate 13,438 downwards.
GGCACGCCCGCGGCCGCCACGGGCGTCGGCTTGCCCACCCATTCGAGCTTTGCCACGACGCGCCTGGCGATCGTACCGATCTCGTCGCCGGCCGCGGCGAGCTTCAGCAGGTCCGACGGCTCCGCGGACAGCGATACCGGACGGGCCGGCTGGGCGGCGCCGCGGCCGCGGCCGCCTGTCCCGCGGCCGCCACCAGCCGCGCCGAGGCCCATGTCGAGCCCCTGGAGCAGTGCCGTTCGCGGACCCGCCGCGCCTGTCGGATCCGCAATCCGCGCAAGCACCTGCTGTACCGCCACCACATCACCACTTCGCGCTACCGCCGCCGCAAGCATCGTGACCGCATCCCCATCGGCGGCTCGCGCCTGCATCACGCGAGTGAGAACCGCGGCTTCACTGCCACGGAGTCCGCTGATCGTGGCGTCAACGGTGATGGGATCCGCGCCGTACCGCGTCAGCATGGTGACGGCGGGCTCAAGGCGGTCGGTCTGCCGCAACTCGCCGATCGTCGCGGCGAGCTGACGCCGCACGGTCCACGTGGCGTCGCCCATCAGCTTGAGAATGGCCGCCGGCAACGCCGAGTTCGGTTCCGCGAGCCACCGCTCAGACAGGCGGAGCGCCGATGCGCGAACATCAGGAGACTTGTCGGAGAGCGCCTGCTCGACGAGGGCAGGCTCGATCGCGTCGAGCCCCTCGAGCGTCCACAAAGCGTGAAGCCGGGTACGCCAGTCCGGGGCCCGCCCCGCGAGTTCCTTCAGCCGGGGGGCCACCGAGAGATCCCCTCGCTGCACCAGCAGTTGCTGCGCGGTGTCGCGCCACCATCCATTCGGGTGCGACAGCGCCTGCACGAGCTCTGGGGACGCGGCTTTGGACAGCGCCGGCGTCTTGTCGCGCCTCGTGGTGTCGTGGACGATCCGCCAGATACGGCCAAGCCTGATTGGCTGCTCGAGATTGCGCGCCTTGATGTACTCGCGCAGGTAGTCGGTCCAGTACACGGCCTCCTGCACGACGCCGCGGTACATATCCACGACGTAGATCGTGCCGTCGGGCGCAGCGGTTGCCAGGTTCACGGGTCGGAAGCGCTCGTCGGTGGACGCCATGATCTCGCCTTTCCGATAGGCGTCAACGGCCTTGAGCCGCCCCGTTCCGTCGTCCAGGATCTTGTAGCGATGGACCAGGTTCGTGGTCGAATCGGTGATGAACGCGTCCCCCTGCAACTCCTTCGGCAGCCGATCGCCGCGATACACGATGGGCGTGCCGACACCCTGTATCGTCACGGAGCTGTCATCCGGACGGAAAAACTGATCGCGGTAGCCACGGTTCACGCCACGGGTCGGCCGGATCGGCCAGACGACGGAATCCTCGCGCGAGATGAGGGGATCGTACAGCCCGCGTGTCCGCGCCAGGTTGGGGTTCCGTGCGAAATAGCGGGCGGGAACGTAATCGACAAACAGCGGTGCATCGTTGACGTTGCGGTAAATCCTCCCCGCGTCGTCCTGCGAGATGCCCCACTGCCCGCGGCTGAGTGTCGGAAGCGTTTCAAACTTTCCGTGCTTCAGCCGGAGATGCCAGTCGTGCTCGGAGGTGTAGATCGTGTTGTCGAGCGCCCAGAACAGGCTGTTGGCGTTGTGCTCGATGCTCGCCTCGCCGCGGCCGTACGTGTTGTTGACCAGCTCCTTCGTGTCGGCTTTCAGATCACCGTCCGTGTCTTTCATCAGCCAGAGGTTCGGCGGCTCACCGACGAGCACGCCGGCGGCCAGGACCTTGAACGATCGGGGCAGCACGAGCTTGTCGGCGAAGACCGTGCGCCTGTCCATGACACCGTCGCCGTTCGTGTCCTCGAGCACGGCGAGATCGTTGATCGGCTCGCGCGAGTTCATCGCCCCGGCCTCGGACATGAAGGCCGGCATCTCGAGCACCCAGAGCCGGCCGTCCGCGTCGAATTCGATCGCGATCGGATCGATCACGAGCGGTTCTTTCGCGACGAGCTGCGCGTGGTATCCGGGCGGGAGCACGATCGTCTTGAGTTCATCTTCGGCCGTGAGGGTCGGGGCCGTCTCAGGCGCCTTGCTGACGGCCGGCGGCCACGCGGCCCCCTGGCGCGCCTGCCCGGCCTGGAACGCTTCGACTCCGGCGAACGACGCGGCGGAAAGAAGTCCAATTACCGCGGCGGTCCTTGAAAGGCGCATCGCGGCTACCGGGGCACCGGAATCAGCCGGGCCACCATGCCGGGCGTCGATTGCGACAGGCTCTGCCCGGGCAGCTGCATCGTCACGTACAAGTAGCCGTCCGGCCCCATGATCACGTCGTGTACTCGGCCGAACTGGTTGAACACCTGTTCCTGATGGGTGACCTTGTCGCGGCTGATCTCCAGGCGGCGGAGCTGCTGGCCCGCGAGCGCGCTGACAAACAGGTTGTTCTTCCATCCGCGGTACTTCGAGCCCTTACAAAACACGATTCCGCTCGGCGCGATCGTCGGCGTGTAGTACACGATCGGCTGTTCCATCCCTTCGCGGACCCGCTGCGTGATCCCGTTCTGAATCCCCATCGTGATGACGCCCCAGCCGTAATTGTGGCCCGCCTCGATGATGTTGATTTCGTCGCCGCCCTGTGGGCCGTGCTCCGATTCCCACAGCTTGCCGGTGACGGGATCCCACGCGAGCCCCTGTGGGTTGCGGTGGCCGTAGCTCCAGATGGTCGGCAGCGCTCCGGACGTGCCCACGAATGGGTTGTCTTTCGGCACCGACCCGTCGTCGTTGACGCGATGGATCTTGCCGAGCGGGCTGGACAGATCCTGCGCATGGGCCATGGTGTTCTTTTCGCCGAGCGTATAGAACAGGTGGCCTCGCCTGTCGAATGTGAATCGCGATCCGTAGTGCGCATTCGAGGAGCTATACAGGGCCGGCGCGCCCCGGAAGATGACCTGCTGGTCGGTCCATTCGTTGTTCTTGTTGATCTTCCCGCGCACGATCACGGTCATGGACGGCGGATCGGGTGGACCGCCGCGGCCACGGCCGGCGGCTTGGGCGCTGCCGCCGGGAGCACCCGGTGTTGGCGTGGCTCGCGCCCCGTCGGCTGCCGGCGCGGATGGCGTTGCGGCGGAGGGAGCCGTCGCCGGCGGGGGCGCGGTTGGAGCAGCGGGCGGCGGCGCCACGTAACCGGGCACCGTTTCCGAGTACGAGAGGTAGATCCAGCCGTTCTTCGCGTACTGCGGATGCACCTCCACGTCGAGCAGTCCGCCGTCCTGCTTCTCCCACACCTTCGGCGTGCCCGTCACCGTGTCCGCCCGCAGCGTCCCCTTGCGGATGATACGAACCCGTCCGGGACGCTCGGTAACGAGCAGCCGGCCATCCGGAAGAAAGGCGAGGCCCCACGGCGTCTCGATATCGCGCGCAACGACTTCGATCTTGAACGTTTGTTTCTCCGACGCGATCACCTGCCCGTCGGGATCGGGCACGTACGTCGGCTTGCCTTTGAGCGCGGCCGCCTGGGTGCGGATGTAGGCGACGAGCTGCCAGATCTGCTGGTCGTTCAGCGACGCGGCAAAGCTGACCATCTCGGTTCCCTGGACGCCGTCACGGATAATCGTACGCAGCCCCTCGTCGTCGCTCGCCCGGGTCCACGTGTCGTCGAAGAGACTCGGCGCCCGGCCGCCATCGATACCGGATCCGTGACAACCCGCACATCGTTCCGTATACAGGGTCGCGGTTGCATTCCCCCGTCCGCCGCCCCTCCCGCCGGCTGGCGGGGGAACCGGCGTCTGGGACGGCGTAGCCGTTATGGGTTCCTGTGCCGCTGGTGGCGCCTGGGAGACGAAGGCCTGTGCGGTCAGCGCGGTGGCAAACAGAACGGCTGCCGCAGCCATGGTTTTGATCGACGACGACATGTGGATGTTCCTCGAGATAAGGGACCGCGTGGTCTCTGGATTCTAATCGCACGGCCGCCGAAATGCTTGGCCGCGTCAGTTGTGCGTCAGTCGAACGGGGTCCCGGTATAGTTCTCCGCGAGACTGGTCATCGCCGCCTTCGAGCTGACGAGGTAATCCAGCTCCGCGAGCTGGCGGCGCCGGTCGAACGCGTTGTCACCCTCTTGCACGTGAAGCATGGACGTCATCCACCACGAAAACCGCTGCGCCCGCCAGGTGCGCCGCACACCGCGATCGGAGTACTCGTCGAGCAGCGTCTCCCGCCCGCTCAGGTAGAGCGCCCCGATCGCCGTGGCAAGCCGACGCACGTCGGCCATGGCCAGGTTGAGGCCTTTCGCGCCTGTAGGCGGGACGATATGCGCGGCGTCCCCCGCCAGGAACAACCGGCCGTAGCGCATTGGCTGGGCCACGAAGCTCCTCATCGGCGTGACGCCTTTCTGCAGAATCGGTCCGACATTCGGTTCCCATCCGTCGCCCGTCCGCAGGCGCGCGATCAACTCGGACCAGATGCGATCATCGCTCCAGGCGTCAGCGTCCTCGTCGGGCGCGCACTGCAGGTACAGCCGCGTGATCGTCGGAGAACGCATGCTGAAGAGGGCGAATCCGCGCTCGCTCAGGCTGTAGACGAGCTCGTCGGCCGCCGGCGGCGCGTTTGCGAGGATCCCGAGCCACGCAAACGGATACTCGCGCTCGTATACGTCGAGGTGCGCCGGCGGAATGGACGGGAAGCAGACGCCGTGGGACCCGTCGCATCCCGCGATGATGTCGCACGTCAGCTCGTGCTGCTCATCCCTCTGCTCGAACCGGATCATCGGCGCACGCGTGTCCAGCCCGTGAATACTGACGTTCGAGACGTCGAAACAGAGAGGACGCGCGCTCGACTCGCGCGCCGCAACCAAATCCTTCACGACCTCGTTCTGGCCGTAGATCGTGATCGCCCGGCCGCCGGTCAGCCCCGCCATGTCGATGCGGTGCCGCTCGCCTTCGAAGCGGATGAAAATTCCCTCGTGCCGCATGCCCTCCCTGCGAAGACGGCCTCCGACCCCCGCCTCACACAGCAGATCGACCGTGCCCTGTTCGAGCACCCCCGCGCGCACGCGTTCGACCACGTAGTCCTGGCTGCGGTGTTCAAGGATGAACGAATCGATGCCCGCCAGGTGCAGGAGATGGCCAAGCATCAAGCCGGCGGGCCCGGCACCCACGATTCCGACCTGCGTGCGGCTCTTTATCATCACCGAGACATGGCGGGCAGTGTGTTTCGATGCCCTTGGCCGTCGACAACGGCGTCGAGCGCCTTGACGGCCGGGCCGATAAGCGTATCGTCCTCCGAACGAATTCACGTGAGAATACGACGAATCGTGGCGCCCGTTACATGAGCTCGCTTGTTCGTTCCGCGATGACGGGCCCCGTTCACACCTCGTCCACACGATTCTCCGGCCCCGCGTCTGTCGATATAGACTGTGGGGCGGACTCGATGCCCCGTTTCTGTGCACTTCAAATCGCCATTCAAGAGGCCGTTCATGACGGCGACGTCGTCGCCATGGAGGGCTTCACGCACTTGATTCCGTTCGCCGCCGCGCACGAGGTGATCCGGCAGGGCCGCCGCGACCTGACCCTGGTGCGGATGACGCCGGACCTCATCTACGACCAGATGATCGGCGCCGGCTGCGCCGCGAAGCTGGTGTTCTCCTGGGGCGGCAATCCCGGTGTCGGCTCCCTCCATCGATTGCGCGATGCCGTGGAACATGGCTGGCCGCGCCCGCTGGCGCTCGAGGAATACAGTCATGCCGCCATGGCCAACGCCTACGATGCCGGAGCCGCCCGCCTTCCCTTCGCGCCGTTCCGCGGATGTCCGGGCGATCTTGCACGGGTCAACCCCAACTATCGAAGCGTGACCTGTCCGTTCACCGGCGAAGCCATCACCGCGGTTCCGGCGATGCGTCCCGACGTGACGATCGTTCATGCGCAGCGCGCCGATCGCCAGGGCAATGTGATGATCGAGGGCATTACCGGCGTCCAGAAGGAGGCCGTCCTGGCGGCCGCGCGGGCCATCGTGACTGTCGAGGAAGTCGTGGACACGTTCGACGGCGGTCCGGTCAACAGCTGCATTCTGCCGCACTGGACCATCGGGGCGATCGCCGTTGTCCCGGGCGGCGCATTTCCCTCGTACGCGTACGGCTACTATCAGCGCAACAACGCGTTCTACCTCGCGTGGGACGGCGTTTCACGCAGTCGCGACGCGTTCGGCGCCTGGATTGACGAACACGTGATGCAATCCGGCCCTGACGCGTTCGCCGTGCATGCGGCGCAGGTCGCGTGAGATGAGGTATACCCCCGACGAGCTCATGACGGTGGCGGCCGCGCGGTGCGTCGGCAACGACGACGTGTGCTTCGTGGGTATTGGATTGCCGTCAGCCGCGTGCAATCTCGCGCGCCTCACGCACGCGCCCGAGATCACCCTGATCTACGAGTCGGGCACGATCGGCGCGCGCCCATCCGTGCTTCCCCTGTCCATCGGCGACGGTGAGCTGTGCGCCACGGCGCTGACGACGGTGCCGGTGCCGGAATTTTTTCGGTACTGGCTGCAGAGCGGCCGGATCACGGCGGGCTTTCTTGGGGCCGCGCAGATCGATCGGTTCGCGAACATCAACACGACGGTTGTCGGTGCGTACGACGCGCCCGTCGTGCGGCTGCCCGGCGCCGGCGGCGCGCCGGAAATGGCGGCCGCGTGCCAGCGCACCTTCATCGTCATGCCGCAGTCGAGGCGCGCGTTCGTCGAGCGGCTCGACTTCCTGACATCGCTCGGCCATGGCGACGGCGGAGATCATCGGGCCCGCCTGGGGATCACGACCGCCGGACCGGCGAAGGTGATTACCGATTTGTGCGTGATGGAACCGGATCCGCAGACGCGCGAATTGACGGTGACGAGCCTTCATCCGGGTACCGCACGCGCGGATGTCGAATCGGCCACGGGCTGGACCGTACGGTTTGCGCCCGACGTTGGCGACACGCCGGCGCCGACCGCGCACGAGCTCGAGGTGTTGCGCCGTGTCCGGCTCGACACCGACAAGGCGCATGAAGGCAGGGAGCCCGCGTGCCCGACACGCTGACATATCGCCGGCCGCCCTCCGGCACGCATCCGCCGAACGACGCCCCGGGATACCGCAGCACGGCGCTGCGGCACCCGAAGGAGCCGTTGATCATCATCCCGCAGACGCTCTCGGAGATCACCGGCCCCGCGTATCCGTACGGGCGGATCCAGACCACCGACAACGACCTCACGAGTCAGCACACGGGCGAGCCGCTTGGCGAGCGCATCATCGTCGAAGGACGCGTGCTCGACGAGGACGGCCGGCCCATTCCGGACACGCTCGTCGAAGTCTGGCAGGCCAACGCCGCCGGACGCTACGCGCATCGGATAGACCAGCACGCGGCGCCCCTCGACCCGAATTTCGCTGGCGCGGGACGAACGATCACCGACGACGAGGGGCGCTACCGCTTCGTGACGATCCGGCCAGGCGCTTACCCGTGGCGTAATCACGACAACGCCTGGCGCCCGGCGCACATCCATTTCTCGCTGTTCGGCACGAGCTTCCTGAGCCGTCTCGTCACGCAGATGTACTTTCCCGGCGATCCCTTGTTTCCCTACGATCCGATCTTCAACTCGATTGCTGACGCCCGCGCACGGGAACGGTTGATTGCCAACTTCGACCTGACCGTCACGAAGCCCGAGTGGGCTCTTGGATTCACCTTTGATATCGTGCTGCGCGGATCGAAAGCCACGCCGATGGAAAAGTAGCGTGATGCGCGGCCTTACACCGTTTCAAACGCTCGGACCCTTCTTTGATTTCGGGCTCGTCATTCCCGACGGCGGCATCGTCGCGCAACCGTCGGCGGCCGGACGGCACATGGCGATCGAGGGCACCGTATTCGACGGCGCGGGAGCGGTGCTGCCGGACGCGCTCATCGAGATCTGGCAAGCCAACGCGGCCGGCAGGTACAGGCATCAGGCCGATGAGCATGGCGCCCCGCTCGATCCCGCGTTCGAGGGTTTCGGACGTGTCGCGACCGACGATCTCGGACGGTTCGCATTCACCACGGTCAGGCCGGGCCGGGTGAAGGGACCGGAGGGATCGTTGCAGGCACCGCACCTCGCCGTCGGCGTGCTCGCGCGGGGACTCCTCACGCGTCTCGTCACGCGGATCTACTTCGAGGACGAATCGTCGAACGGCGAGGATGCCGTGCTCGCGCTCGTGCCGCCCGCACGGCGCCCGACACTGCTCGCGAGGGAAATCGGCGCGGGACGCTACCATTTCGACATCGTCTTGCAAGGGACCCTCGAAACGGTGTTTTTCGATGTGTAGGGCCGTCGCCGCAGACAGATGACTGACCTTGAACAACGCAGGGCGCCGGATCGCGTGGCCGCGTGCTTCTCGCTCGGCGCACAGTGCCAGGCGATGCTCGACGTGGAGGCCGCACTGGCCGGCGTGGAAGCGTCGCTCGGCGTAATTCCGGACACTGCGGCCGCGGCCATCCGCGCGGCCGCCCGCGTCGAGTTCTACGACACGGCCGCCATCGCATCCGAGGCGCGGAGGGCGGGCAACCTCGCCATTCCGCTCGTGCGACACCTGACGGCACGTGTCGAGGCCAGTGACCCGGCGGCCGCCCGCTACGTGCACTGGGGCGCGACGAGCCAGGACATCATCGACACGGGGCTGGTGCTGCAACTGCGCCACGCGGTACCCATGGTGATTGCCGATCTCGGCCGCGCGGCGGACGCCGCGGCCGGACACGCGCGACGCCACACGAACACGCTGATGCCGGGACGCACATGGCTGCAGCAGGCCACACCGATTACGTTCGGCCTCAAAGCCGCCGGGTGGGTCGATGCGCTCGATCGGGTCACGCGCGGGCTCCAGGCGGCCCTCGACACTGCGGCCATCCTTCAGCTGGGCGGAGCCTCCGGGACGCTCGCGGCCTTCGGCGATCACGGCTCGTCCATCGCAGGCGCCCTGGGGCACGCCCTGGCGCTGCCGGTGCCGGCCATGCCGTGGCACGCGCATCGCGATCGCCTGGCGGCGCTCGCCTGCGCGCTGGGTGTGGCGGCGGGGACGGCCGGCAAGGTGGCCCGGGACCTCGGCCTCATGGCGCAGACCGAAGTATCCGAAGCGCACGAGCCCGCGGGCGAGACCGGCGGCTCCTCGTCCATGCCGCAGAAACAGAATCCTGTTCGCGCCGCAATCGCCATCGCCGCCGCGGTGCGTGCCCCGGGACTCGTCGCCACGATGCTGAGCGCGATGCCTCAAGAGCATGAGCGGGGCCTTGGCGGGTGGCAGGCCGAATGGGACACGATCCGGCAGCTTGTCGTGATCGCCGGCGATGCGGCGAAGGCCATCGCGGAGACGCTTGAGATGATCGTCGTGGATCCGTTGCGCATGCGCGCGAACGTCGATCTCACCGGCGGTCTCGTCCTTGCCGAAGCGGTGGCCATGCGGCTGGCACCCGCAATGGGGAAGCAGGAAGCGCACGCCCTCATCGAACGGGCCACGCGCCGCGCTCGAGACGAACGGCGCGCGTTCGCCGACATCCTCGCCGAGGACCCCACGGTCGCGGCGATCCTCGATCGATCCGGGATTGAGGCGATCCTGTCGCCAGAGACGTACCTGGGGTCGGCGGCGGCATTCGTCGCGAACGTCCTCGCCCGGCACGGGAACACATAGCGATGCCACACGTCCTGCGCGACGGCTGTCGGCTGAGTTACAGCGTGGACGGGAATCCCGATACGCCCGTGCTCCTGCTGTCGAACTCGCTCGGCACGACGCGAGCGCTGTGGGCGCCGCAGGCCGACGCGCTGGCGTCGCGTTTCAGGCTGATCCGATACGACACGAGAGGACACGGCGCGTCCGATGCGCCGCGAGGTCCATACACGCTCGACATGCTCGGCTTCGACGCACTCGCGATCCTCGACGCGGCAGCCGCGCCGCGCGCGCACGTGTGCGGTTTGTCGCTGGGCGGTCTGACGGCAATGTGGCTGGGCGTCCACGCGGCGGGGCGTGTCGCCTCGCTCGTGCTCGCCAGCACCGCGGCCCGAATCGGCCAGACGATGCTGTGGCAGGAGCGGATCGAACAGGTGAAGTCTTCCGGCATGGCCCCGCTCGCCGAAGCGGCGATGGACCGCTGGTTCACAGGCGCGTTTCGTGCCGCACATCCAGACATCGTCGCCCGCTATCGGACGATGCTCGCGTCGTCGCCGGTGGACGGCTATGCGGCGTGCTGCGCCGTGCTGCGCGACGCGGATTTGCGCACCGCGATTGGCCAGATCGCCGTGCCGACGCTCGTGCTTGCCGGGACGCACGATCCGGTGACGCCACCGTCCGACGCCGAAGCGATCCGCACGAAGATCCGCGGCGCACGCGTGGCGTTCCTCGACGCCGCGCACATTGCCAACGTCGAACAGCCGGACGCCTTCACCGAACACGTCGCGACGTTCATCAACGAACAGGGGGCCCTCGATGGATGAGAGCGAACGCCGCGCCGAGGGCACGGCGATGAGGCGCCGGGTGCTCGGCGACGCGTATGTCGATCGAGCGGTCTCGCACACGTCGCCGCTGACCGCGGACTTCCAGGACCTGCTGACGCGCTACGCGTGGGGTGAAATCTGGACGCGGCCGGGCCTGGACGTGCGCACACGCCGGATCCTCGTGCTCGGCACCCTCATCGCGCTCGGGCGGTTCGACGAGTTCCGCATGCACGCGCGCGCGGCGCTGACCGAGGGAGGATGTTCGCACGAAGACCTCAAGGAAATCGTGCTCCAGCAGGCGATCTATTGCGGGGTGCCGGCGGCGAACACCGCCTTCGAGGTGCTCCGCGAGTTAACGGAGAACATTCACGACGAAGGAACGGAGTAACGGAGACGTCCGTTCCCTCCGTTCCCTCCCACGCCCGCCATGAGCCGCATCAGTGCGTCCTGGGTTGCCTCGGCTCGCGCAAGCTCTCCCGCGATGCTCCCCTCGCGCAGGACGATGATGCGCGTGCACAGGTGGAGCACTTCGGACAGTTCGCTGGAAATGAGGATCACGCCGGCGCCGCGCGACGCAAGTTCGTCGATCAGCGCATGAATTTCCGCCTTCGCGCCGACGTCAACCCCGCGCGTCGGCTCGTCGAGGATCAGGATTTGACAGCGCGCCGCGAGCCACTTCGCGATGACCAGCTTTTGCTGATTGCCGCCTGAAAGACCGGCCGTCATCGCGTCCACGCCCGGCGCTCGCACCCGCAGTCGATCGAAATACGTGCCGACCAGCGACCGTTCCTCGCGGCGATGAATAAAGGTCCAGCGCGACAGCGTGCGCAGGATCGGGAGCGTCGTGTTGGCCAGCGCCGTCATCGAGAGCACGAGTCCCTGCCGCTTGCGATCTTCTGGCACGAGGCCGATCCCGGCGCGCACGGCGTGTCTGACGCCGTGAAATCCGACGGCCCGGCCACCGATTGAGAGCCGCCCCGTCACCGACGGGTCGAGACCGAAGAGCGCCTGGGCCATCTCGGACCGGCCTGCGCCCACCAGGCCCGCAAATCCCAGCACCTCGCCTGCGCGGAGCGTGAACGACAGGTCCTGGAACTTCCGGGGACTCGACAGATGCTCGACCCGCAGGATCTCGCCGCCAGCCGGGCCCTGCAGATGCGATGGAAAGTACTCGTCGAGCGGGCGGCCGATCATCATCTGGACGAGCGACGCCTGCGTCAGCCCGGTCGCGGGCCGCGTCGCGACGTGCGCGCCGTCGCGCAGGATGGTGACCGTGTCGCACAGTCGGAAAATCTCCTCCATCCGGTGGCTCACGTAAATGGACGTGACGCCCCGCTCGCGCAGGCGGCCGATGAGCTCGTACAGTTTCTCGGCTTCGTGCTGCGAGAGGCTGCTCGTCGGTTCGTCGAACACGATGACCTTCGCTCCGGTGCCGACGGCCGTCGCGATCTGCAGCATCTGCTGCTGGCCCGTCGTCAGCTCGCCTACGCGCTGCCGCACGTCGAGGTGCGCGTCGATCGCCGCAAGCATTTCCATGGCGCGCCGGTGCATTTCTGCGCGGTCGAGGAATCCGCGCGAGGATGGCAGCGCCCCGAGGCACAGATTCTCCGCGACCGACAGGTTCTCGCAGAACGCGAGCTCCTGGTGGACCATGCCGACGCCCGCCGCGAGCGCCTGCTCCGGACCGCTGAACGCCACGGGCTGCCCGAACAGCAGGATCCGGCCCGCATCCGGGGTGTGGATGCCGGCGAGGATTTTTCCGAGCGTGCTCTTCCCCGCGCCGTTCTCGCCGCAGAGCGCGTGACACGAGCCCGCGGCAATCTCGAAGCTGACGCCCTCGAGCGCGCGGGCGCCAGGGAACCGCTTCGAGATCCCGTCGAAGCGCACCGCGGGGCCGGTCATGGCATCTTCAGGTAGGCGTCCGGCACGTCGGTGAAGCCCCACGTTTTCAGCTGGCGCGCCCAGGTGCCGAGGTTCGCCTTCGACACGCGCACCAGGTCCATGGGAATGATCTGCGGCACGTCCTGCTTCAGGTGCACTTTCTCCACGATCTTCTGCACCGAGACGTAGCCCCAGTTGTAGGTCGGCTGGGCCAGCAGGACCGGTGCCAGTCCCTTCTCCACGTAGGCAAGTTCGGCGGGCAGCGCGTCCACCGCGACGATCTTCACCTTCTTCGGATCCAGGTCCGAGAGCAGGGTCTGCGTAAAGAGCGGCCAGCCGCCGATCATCGCCCATCCGGTGATTTCCGGATAGGCATTCTGCACCCGGATGACCTCGGCGGCCGCGTCCTGCGGCGTTTCGAGATGATAAAAGGTATCAACGATGGTGATGCCCGGGTGCCTGGCGGCTTCCTGCTTGACGCCCGCGACACGGTTTCGCAGGTTGGGCGCGTTCTGGTTGCCGGCGAGAATCGCCACCTTGCCCTTGCCGTTCATCAGCGGCGCCAGCTCGCGCATCACCGCTTCGCCGGTCTTGATGTCGTCCACACCGTAGAAGGCAAAGCGCGCCGACTGGGGAGCGTCGCTGTCGAACGTCATCACCGGCACGCCGCGCGCCACGGCGTCGTTGATCGCGCCGGTCACCTTCCCGGCGTCCGAGCAGGAGATCAGCACGGCGCCGGCCCCTTCGTTCACGGCTTGCGCGATCCGCTGGGCCTGCACCTGGCCGTCCTCGGCGGGCGGCGTCAGCCACGCGATCTCGATGGGAATGCCATGCGTCTGGGAGAGTTCCCGGGCCGCGGCCTCAGCCCCGGTCCTCGCCGACAGGAACACGGGATTCGTGGAGCTCTTCGCGATCATGGCAATCTTCAACCCGCGCCCCGCCGCCGGTGCACTTCCGGCCGGCGCTGCCTTTTCTCCGCCGCTGCATGCGGCAAGCAGCACCGGAAGCACCGCTATCGCGGCGAGTTTCGTCGCTAATCTGGTCTGCATGCCTTTTTTCCTTTTCCCGTCAGCATTACTAAATGCTCGCGGGGCCCTGAGCCCTCCAGAGCCCTG
>JANNHC010000121.1:0-12161 GCA_031404215.1 Acidobacteriota bacterium | reverse complement strand
CCGCCTGATGGCGTAAGCCACGGGTGGATTTCTTCACAAGCTCTGAGCCGTCGCCTTGGCGGCGGCCCGCTCCCAGCACTCGCAGCGAAACGCCTTCGGTGACAGACCGAAATGCTTCCTGAACGTCCGTGTGAAGTTCCCGGGATGAGCGAAGCAGTCTTTGCCGTGACTTCCTCATCGAGAGGACGGGATCCTGCGACTTGACGGTCTACACCTGTGCGGACCGTCGCATCGCAGAGTGGTGCGCCGCCGCCTGACCTGGCGCCGGCGATCATCACGGCACCGAACGATGCGATAATCCGGACGGATGACCTTCGCCGAGGCGATGCGGATTCTGGGGGCGCTCGAGCGGCACGGCGTCGCCTACGTGCTCGTAGGCTCCATGGCCATGGCGGCGCAGGGTATCGTCCGCGCGACGCGGGATATCGATGTGTTCGTCAGCCCGGACGAGTCCAACGTCGATCGGTTGAAGGCCGCGTTGAAGGAGCTGTTCGACGACCCGGAAATCGATCGGATCTCGGCAGGCGACCTTGCTGGGGACTACCCGGCGATTCAGTACGCGCCCCCCGGGTCCGACTACTGGATCGACATTCTCGCGCGCCTCGGGGAGGCCTTTCGGTACTCGGACATCGAGTCTGACATCCTGCGACTGGAAGGCCTGTCGATCCGAGTGGCGACCCCGCGCATGTTGTATCGGATGAAACGTGACACGGTCAGGCCGCAGGATCGCGTCGATGCGCAGGTGCTCAAGGAGCGCTTCGGAATCGAGGACTGATGCCCGTACGCAAGTACCGCTCCGTTGAAGACATGCCTCCGGCGGCCTGGCGCAGGCCGCTCGACCCCGCGAACCTGCGGCTGGCCTGCGAAGTGTCGTCCACGGCGCTACGCTTCGCCCCGCGACGTTTTCCGCCCGGCGTACACCGATACCACTCGATCGCCGAGGCCGCCGAGCGGCGGGACGAGTGGGAACGTTCGCCGGATCCGCGCGGTCCCTCGTCCGGCTGACGACCTGTCACACGGGGGTCGTCCAACTCCGTGCGTCTGCCATGTGGCGACAACTGTCCGTCTAGCCGGACGGGGGACGTCCCCACGTCCGGTTCGATGAGGGGAGCGGTTAGATTAGCCCCGCTCCCTACTCGACCGCGAGATCGTTGTCTGCGTGCTCGGCGACCGCTGCGCGAGATCGCCTCACTTCACATAGCCCAGGCTCCTGAGCCTGTCGATCATTTCCCGATCCAGCGGCTGTCCAGTACCGGTGTGCCTTGGTGATGGCCGGCCGTAGGTCGCGACCGCCCGCACCGGGTAACGGCGCGCGAAGTCATCCCTGAATAATCCCGTCAGCGGCGTCCCCGCCAGTTCGCGGCTGAGGGGAAGCCCGAGCGCGTGAAGCACCGTCGGCGCGACGTCGGTCACGCGCCCCGGCAGCGTCCTTGCCGGCCCCGCGATTCCGCCCATGATACCGATCAGGCCATCAGCCGCAGCGGTCACCCTGCCCGGCTCGGTGACGACTACCACGGCTTCGCCTGCGGCCGGCGAGAGATCGCCGGCGAGCAATCGATCGAGATACACGTAATAGTCCCGGAGCGCCTGCAGTCGCTCCGTGACCACCGAGGCGGCGAGCGCCGTGTCGCGGCCGCCGAGCAGCGTGTTCTGGGCGATGTCGAGGCCAGGCAGATACACGGCGGAAAGGTCCGGCAAGGGTCTGGACACCTCGCGAATGAGGGCAAGCTGGATCGCGTCGAGTTCGGCCGATCGCTCCAGGACGGCCCGAGTCTCAGGGTCGCCCCAGGCGAGCGACGCCGACGCGGCACGCGCATGCGCGACGGCCTCCGCGCGAAGCGCCGCCCACCTGGCGCGCAGCGTGTCGTAGAGCGAGGCCGGCGCGATCTCGGCGTCGAGCGTCCCGCCGCGCTCGAGTCGCAGCGTCGCGCGATCGCTCACCACGATTTCGCCGTCCGTGTCCGACGACACCGGCCATGTCGCCCACCAGTTGACGACCGCCGTGCGCAAGCCCGCATCCGACGCCACCTCCCACATCGTCTTGACGCGTCGCTCGGTGCCGCTGGCGATCGCCGGGCGCGTGAGGCGCAGCAGATCGGTGGCGGCCCGGACGGCGCGGCCCAGGCGCGACGGTTCGCTGGCGGCGACTGACCCCTGCACTCCGGCCAGCCGGCGCGTTTCCAGGCCCCGTACGCCGTGGTCCTCGGGGATCCGGCCAGTGGCGATTGTCGTCCACGCACGCGCGGGGTCGCGTGTCGCTCCGGCGTCCTCCAGGCTGAGCCGTGCGTGCACGCCCGTGAGCACGGCGGCCAGCCGGGGTATGCGCCCCTCGTCCTTGAGTTTCTCGAGCACACCGGGATCGACACCATCAATCGCGATCACCCGCACCCGCAACCCGCTCGACACGACCGCGAGGGGAACCGGCGCGCGGTCGCCGGCATCGCGCGGGGCCGTCACCACGAGCAGCGCGGCCGCGCCCGCGAATGCGATCAGTGCCGCGGTCAGGTGCATCGCCCAGGACGATGACCAGGAGGATCGAGAAGACGTGAACCGGGCCGTGTCCGGCGCGGTGCGATCCTCACCGCCGGCGCGCCCCGCGAGGATGACGGCAAAGGCGGCAGTGGTCACGACATGACCGAGCAGCAGGCTGATCACCACCGCGACGGCCAATGCAAACCCGGTCCAGACGGGCGCCGTCCAGCCGAATCCCGCGTTGGCGCTACGCCACCAGAGCGTCAGGTACGCGAGGCACGCGACCGCGACCGCCGCGCCCGCGGCACGCGAGAGTGGCCGGGCACGGCGGGCGATCCGTTCACCGGCGAGAGCCGCCACGAGGAGGCTCGCGAGACACGCCGTAAGCGAAACGCCCGCGCCGAACAGCACGCCGAGGTAGAGCGCGATGACGATCGCATCACGCGGACCGGTCACCAGGCCGGGCAGGCGGCCATTCAGGCCGATGGCGGCCGCGGGTCCGAGCAGCCAGGCGGCGAGCATCCCGACTCGAAGGCTGGCGAGCATCGCAATCGTGGAAGGCCTTCGCGACCCGGTGGCGGGACCGAGCACGAAGCGGTCAACGCCCGCGTCGAGATACCCGAGCGATCGGAGCTGCTGGCGCAACTCGTCGACGCGACGATCCTGGCCCGGCTCATTCACGTCTCAACGTTACCAGCTCCGGCCCGCGACGAACGTTGAAAGCGCGCGCAACCGGTCGGCACGCCGGCCGAACGGCTCGAGCGCGCGCTCCGCGGTCTGACAGAGTTCCGCCGCGAGCTGGCGCGCGCCATCGACGCCGCTGAAGGATACGAACGTGGTCTTCTTGGCGTCCTCGCGCGTGGCCTTTCCGGTCTCCGCGGGGTTGCCTTCCACGTCGAGCAGATCGTCGATGATCTGAAACGCCAGGCCGAGGTTCTTGGCAAAGGCCTCGAGGGACCGCACCGCATCGGCGGACGCGCCCGCGATCATCGCCCCCGATGTTGCGGCGGCGCTGAAGAGCGCTCCCGTCTTCCCACGGTGAATCCGCTCGAGCGTCTCGAATGTGATCTGCTGATCGGTCGCGAGCAAATCGATCGCCTGCCCGCCGATCAGCCCCTCGGTGCCCACCGCTTCCGCGATACGCGACGACAGGCGAGCGGCCAGTGCCGCCTCGTACGTGCGCGCAAGCGTGCCGTAGGCGAGGTTGAGCAGGCCGAATGCGGCCAGGATGGCGATCGCCTCGCCGAATTCGAGGTGATTCGCCCTGCGTCCCCGCCGCAGCGGCGCGTCGTCCATGGAAGGAAGGTCGTCGAGGATCAGCGACGAGGCGTGCACGAGTTCCATGACCGCCGCCCCCGCAACGGCACGCGCGGGAACGCCCCCGCACAGTTCCGCCGCGAGGAGCGTCAGCACGGGCCGGACGCGCTTGGACGGCGCGCCCACGGTGTAGGCCATCGACCGCGACACGGGTGTGCCATCGCCCGGGAGCAGCCGATCGAGTTCCGTGTTGACGAGCGCCTGGTACTCCGCAAAAAACGGCGGGGCCGCGATCATTTCCGCGGATGCTCGAAGACCAGCATGTATTGATACTTGAGGAATGTTTCGCGCGACCGGAGGACGAGCCCCGCGGCCTGCGCGTCACGGATGACGTCCTCCGGATCCACGCGGGCCTCCATCGCCGGACCCGGACCCCCGCCGTCCTTTTTGAAATCCACGATGCCGATGCGTCCCGTCGGCTTCAGCGACCTCGCGACGTTCCGCAGCAGGACGACCGGCTGCTCCATCTCGTTGTACGCATCGACGATGAGCACCGCGTCAACAGGGACCGGCAGCCGCGGATCGTTTGGCGTGCCGAGCACCGTCGTGACGTTCTTGAGGCCGATCCGATCGACGCGGACCTTGATCGCCTGAATCATCGGACGCTGGATATCTTCGGCGAGGACGAGGCCGTTCGGGCCGACCCGGCCGGCAAGGCGAATCGTGAACCAGCCACTCCCCGCGCCGAGGTCAGCGACGACGCTTGCTTCGCCCACTCCCAGGGCGTCCATGATCTCGTTTGGGCGCTGCCACTCGTCGCGATCCGGTCCCTCGAGCTCCCCCAGGTCCTCGGGCCGGAACAGCCGCGGGTGCTGCGCGGCGGGGAAGGCGGCCGCCAGGGTGATGGCCAGTGCGATCGCCGCGACCATCGGGATGTTCATGTGCCTCATGGTGTTTCTCTCCAGGGACGCCGGGCGACGTCATCGCCTCGGCCGAGAGGATCGCATCGAGCTGGCTGTCATCGAGCAGCTTGCGCTCGCGCACGAGATCGCGAATCGACCGTCCGGTCGATACAGACGCCTTCGCGATGTCGGCGGTCGCCGCATACCCGATGTACGGGCTCAGCGCCGTCGCGAGCGCGGTGCTGCGATCGAGCAGCTCGCGGCATCGATCCTCGTCGGCGCGCAGGCCGGCGACGCAGCGGTCCTGCAGGACGCGCATCGCGTTCGTGAGGATCCGCGTCGCGTGGATCGCGTTCCACGCGATCACGGGCATCATCACGTTCAGCTCGAGCTGGCCGGCGTCGGACGCCGCGAGTATCGCGGCGTCGCAGCCGTACACCTGGAAGCAGACCTGGTTGACCATTTCCGGCACGGACGGATTCACCTTGCCCGGCATGATGGACGACCCGGGCTGCACCGGCGGCAGCAGCAGCTCCGCGAGACCGGCGCGCGGGCCGCTGCTGAGGAGCCGCAAGTCTGACGCGATCTTGTTCACTTCGACGGCGAGCCGGCGCAGGGCGCCGGAAAACGCCAGCACGTCCCCCATGCTCTGGGTGACGCGGAAACGACTGGCCGCCGGACGCACCGCGGCGCCCGTGTAGTCGGCCAGGTTCGCGATCGCTCGCGCGGTGTAGTCGTCGCCCGCGTTGAGTCCCGTGCCGACGGCCGTCGCCCCAAGGTTCAGCTCGAGGAGCTGCGACGAGGTCGTCGCGACCGCCTCCGCCGCGTGGCCGACGTTGGCCGCATACCCGCCGAATGCCTGTCCGAGCGTCATCGGCACGGCATCCTGGAGGTGCGTGCGTCCGGTCTTCAGCACGTGCGCGAATTCGCGGCCCTTCGCGTCCAGGCCGTCCCGGAGGCTCGTCGCGGCGTGGACGAGCGGCCCCGTCATCGCGAGAGCCGCCAGCCTCGTCGCGGTGGGGAATACGTCGTTGGTGGACTGTCCCATGTTCACGTGATCGTTGGGATGGACGCGGATATAGTCCCCGCGGGAACCGCCGAGTAACTCCGAAGCGCGGTTTGCCAGGACCTCGTTCGCGTTCATGTTGTGCGACGTGCCCGCACCGGCCTGGTAGACATCGACGACGAACTGGTCGCGCAGCGCGCCGTTGAGGATTTCGTCCGACGCGCGGACGATGGCGTTGGCGATGCCGGGTGGCAACCGGCCGAGCGCACCATTGGCTTCCGCGGCCGCCTTCTTGATCTGGACGGTGGACACGACAAGCTCGGGCGGAGCGACGAGACCGCTGATGGGGAAGTTTTCGACCGCTCGCCGGGTCTGCGCGCCGTAATACGCGCCGGCCGGCACGCGGACGTCGCCCAGAGGATCGCGCTCGACGCGGAACTTCATACCTACGCGGATTATACTGCTGGCATGCTCCCGGCCTTTCTCGACAGCATGGTCGCCCTCATCACGAAAACGTCCACCGACCTGCCACCCGACGTGCGCGCCGCGATGGGCATGGCGGTGCGCGGCGAAGAGCCCGCGACGCGCGCGGGACAGGCGCTCACAATCATCGCGCAGAACATCGACCAGGCCGCCGAGTGCGACGGACCGATCTGCCAGGACACCGGCATGCCGACCTTCGAGGTGAAGGTGCCGGTTGGCGCGAACCAGATCTGGTTGCGCCAACAGATCCGGGAAGCCGTCGCGGAGGCCACGCGCCGTGGAAAGCTGCGGCCCAACTCCGTGGACTCGATCACCGGCGAGAACTCGGGCAACAACCTTGGCCCGGGCACGCCGATCATTCACTTCGATCAGTGGGACGCGCGCGACATCGAGGTCAAGCTGATCCTCAAGGGCGGCGGCTGCGAGAACACGAACGCGCAGTACGCACTTCCCGCCGAGCTCGATCACCTCGGCCGCGCCGATCGGACGCTCGAGGGCGTCCGCAAGTGCATCCTGCACGCGGTGTGGAAAGCGCAGGGAAAAGGGTGCAGCCCCGGCGCAGTTGGCGTGTGCGTGGGGGGCGATCGCACGTCGGGATACCTGCACGCCAAGGAACAACTGTTCCGCACCCTCGACGATACGAACCCGGATGCGCGGCTCGCGGCCATCGAGGCGTCGGTGATGCAGGAAGCCAACAAGCTGTCGGTCGGTCCCATGGGCTTCGGCGGACAGACCTCGCTCATCGGCTGCAAAATCGGTGCGCTCAACCGGTTGCCCGCCAGCTTCTTCGTCTCCGTCGCGTACGACTGCTGGGCGTTCCGCCGGCTCGGCGTCCGCGTGGACGCGGCCAGCGGCGCGATCACTGACTGGCTCTACCGCGAAGGCACGGCCCCCTCGGAGCCGATGCTCCCGCCCGGGGTCGTCGCGGCCGGTTTTCCGCGGACGGGCCGCGAGATTCCACTGCGGGCGCCGATCTCCGAAGCGCAGGTGCGATCGCTCAAGGTCGGAGACGTCGTGCTCGTCTCCGGCCGCATGTTCACAGGGCGTGACGCCGTTCACGCCCACCTGATGAAACACGAGCCGCCGGTCGATCTACGCGGCTCGGTCCTCTATCACTGCGGCCCCGTCGTGGTGAAGGACAAGGACAAGGCCGGGAACTGGAGGGTGACGGCGGCCGGCCCGACAACCAGCATCCGCGAGGAGCCGTACCAGGCTGAGATTCTGAAGCGTTACGGCGTGCGCGTGGTCATCGGCAAGGGCGGCATGGGGCCCACGACACTGGCGGGCCTGAACGAATCAGGGGCCGTCTACCTCAACGCGATTGGCGGCGCCGCGCAGTTCTACGCGCGCTGCATCGAGCGGGTTGACGGGGTGTCGTTGCTGGAGTTCGGGACGCCGGAAGCCATGTGGCATCTCGACGTGCGCGACTTTCCCGCGATCGTCACCATGGACGCGCACGGCAACAGCCTGCACAAGACCATCGAAGAGGAATCCGGCGCCATCCTGGAAACGCTGCGATAGCGAGCCTTGAGCCCTGACTCTTCTTTACTTCAACGCTTCCGCAAACAGCTGATCGATCGTCCGGGCGGCGGCCTTCCCGTCTTTGACGTGCAGCCGGACCGTCCGCCGATCGTGGGCTTCGAGCGTCTGCACGTCGCCAAGCGCCTGCGCGCGCTTCAGGACCGAGAACGTGTAGCCCGCCTCCGGAATCGACGTATGCGTGTCATCGTCTGCCGTGATCACGAACGCCAGTGCGGTGTTGGGTCCGCCCTTGTGATACTGCCCGGTCGAGTGGAGATACCGCGGGCCGATCCCGAAGGTGCTGGCCGCGCGCGTGCGCGATCGAATCGCCTGCCGCACGTCCGAGATCGCCGGCGGCACGTCGCTGTCCGCGGGGAGATACGAGAGAAATGCGACGTAGTCCCCCGCACCGAGCGAGTCGATGGCGCCCTTGACGACAGCGGCCGGTGACACGCCTGAAAAGCGCGCGCTGAAGACGGCCACCGATTCGTTCTCGGCGGCCGGTGCGGGCTCGGGAAGCCTTCCGTCCGCCGCGTACGCGGCGAGCAACGCCTTGGTTTTCTCTTTCGCCTCCGACACGTTAGGCTCGTTGAAGGGGTTGATGGCGAGGACGGCCCCCGCGATCGCGGTCGCAAACTCCCAGCGAAAGAACTCCGCCCCAAGGCCGTCCATGCGCGTCGTCAAACGCAGCATGGGGTGACCGGCCGCTTCGATCGCGTTCAGCCTGGCCGCGTCGGGCTCGTCCACTTCCGTGGCGATGCTGATAAACGCGCGATCGGCCCCGTACTCGTGCGGCCGCCCCAGCGGTTCGTCTACCACCGGTAGCGCTCCAGTGCCATGCTTGCCCGTACTCTCCGCGATCAGCTGCTCGATCCACAATCCCAGCGAGGCAAGCCTGGGAGACAACGCGATCGTCAGTTTGTCGCGTCCTTCCTTGACGGCCGCGCCGATGAAGGCGCCAAGCTCGAGGCCGGAATTGGCATGCTGCTCCTGCCGGCAGCCTTCCGCCATCGCCTTGCCGCCCCCCGCAATGTCTCGCACCGGCGCACCGATGAGCGCCGCCGGCACGAGCCCGAACAGCGACAGCGCGGAGAAGCGCCCGCCGATGTCTGGCGGATTCACGAACACGTCCCGATAGCCGCGCGCCTGCGCGAGCGTGTGGAGCCCGGTTCCAGGATCCGTGATGGCAATGAAGTGCCGGCCGGCCTCCGAGGCGATCGCCGCGGACATCCTTTGCCAGAAGAAGCGTTCCAGCGAGGCGACCTCCACCGTGCCGCCGCTCTTGCTCGACACGAGGAACAGCGTCTCGCGAGGCTCCAGTCGGCTCGCCGCGTTCGTAATCGTTCGCTCGTCCGTCGTGTCGAGCACGAACAACTCCGGATAGCCGCCGGCGATCCCGAAGACCGAGCGCATCACCTCGGCGCAGAGGCTGCTGCCGCCCATGCCGAGCAGGTAGACCGCGCGAAGCCCCTCCGCCCTGACGGCGTCGCCGAGCGCGACCACCCGTTCGATCTCGGATTCGGTCGTCGTGGCGACATCGAGCCAGCCGAGCCGGCTCTCGACCGATTTGGCGTCGGCGCTCCCCGCCGCCGCCTTCCACACGCGGATATCGCGATCCCAAATCCTCCGCACCACGTTCTCGCGAATGAGCGCGTCCGCAATCCTGGCGCCTGCATGAAAATGAATGGTCATAATTGTCGAACAGCCGGGCTGACTGGCCAGCCGGAAGGGGGCGAGCCGCTCCCCAGTATTGTCCGGCCGGAAGGCCGGAGACAAGCCCGGTGCACAAAGCGTCTAAATCATTGCAGGGCCGTAACTTGGGTCGAACGGAGTGGGGAAGTTCAGCATTCTCCCTGTTGAAGGGGTGCCCTCCACCCGCTATAATTGCCAGAGTCAGTTGGCTTTGGAGAATCCATCACATGATTATCAATGTCACTCCCTCGGCGGCGTCAAAGATCAGTGAGTTGCTCACTGAGGAAAACAAGCACGAGGCGGGGCTGCGCGTGTTCGTCCAGGGGGGCGGCTGTTCCGGCTTCCAGTACGGCCTCATGATCGACGAAGGCGAAGGTGACGCGACGACCGACGAAGTCATCGAGTCGAACGGGGTGAAGCTGCTCGTGGATCCGATCAGCGCCCGGTATCTGCGTGGCGCCGAAGTGGATTTCGTGGACAACGTGACCGGCGGCGGTTTCACGATCAAGAACCCGAACGCGAAGTCCACCTGCGGCTGCGGTTCGTCGTTCAGCGTGTAGAACGGGGTTACCGAGCAATTCAAGGCGGTCAAGGTTCACGCGCCATGGAACCAGCCGCCTACCTCGAGAGTCTCCGGCCCGCCGGCAGCAAGCGCTCGAGCAAGCGCGATCTCATCGTCAATGTCTTCCTCCGCCAGGAAGGGCACCTCACCGCTGACGATTTGTTCGACCTGATTCGCCGCGAGGATCCGGGGCCGGAACCTCGAGGCGCATCGCAGGCCATCAGCCGCGCGACGGTCTACCGCACGCTGCAGTGGATGGTCGAAGCCGGCATCGCTCGAAAAGTCGATTTCGGCGAGGGGCGGTACCGCTTCGAGCATTCGTACCGCCATCCGCGGCACTTCCACCTGATCTGCAAGGGATGCAACCGCTCGTTCGAGTTCCTGAGCTCCGACATCGAGTCGCTGCTCGAGGAAGTCGCCGCGGCGCGCAATTTCACGGCGCGTCAAAGCGTTCTCCAGATCCACGGCACCTGCGAATCCTGCCGCACAGGCCGTGCGTCGCCGGCGGAAGGCGGCACGACCGAGCTCGTGTTCGCCCGCGATGCGCTGCGCATCGCGATCGCGACCGAGCGGAGCGGCCTCGAGTTCTATACCCGCGCCGCGGCGGGCACGCGCGACGCCAGGGGCCGGCGGGTGTTCGAAAAGCTCGCGCAGGAGGAGAAGGATCACCTCGGGACGCTCGAGGCCCGCTACCGCGAACTGCTCCAGCAGGATTCCCAGCTCGAATCGCGCCCGACGTTTCTCTTCTTCAAAGGCGCGGCGAACGGACTCTTCGCCGCCGGCGCCGAGCGCCTCGCCAACGGGGTAGACGATCGCCAGGCACTCATGATCGGGATCAAGTGCGAACGCGGCTCGCACCGCTTCTTCAAGCGGTACGGCGACAAGTTCGAGGATTCCGAAGGCAAGAAGATCTTCCTCGAGTTTGCCGACGAGGAGCGCGCGCACCTCGAGCTCCTCATCCGGGAGTACCGGGCGCTCGTCGAGCGGCAACGCCGGCGGCGGCGTCCCGCGCGCGCCACGAAACGGCGGGCTCGGGCTCGACGGGAGCCGGCTGCGCTGTCTTGATCGATCTTCACCTCCACACGACCGCGTCCGATGGTCTCCTGTCGCCCTCTGCGCTCGTCGCGCGGGCGGCGGATCGTGGTCTCGCGATCATCAGCATCACGGATCACGACACGGTCGCGGCGCTTGACGAAGCCGGCGACGCGGCCCGCCGCCTGGGCCTGCGCCTGGTCAGCGGGGTCGAGATCACGGCCGTCGAGGACGGGCGCGACGTGCACATGCTCGCGTACTTCCTGGACCCCTCACATGCGGCATTCACGACCTTCCTTGACCTGCAGCGGGCCGATCGTCTTCGCCGCGTTCGCGAGATTGCCGATCAACTCTCGGCCCTCGGCTTTCCGATCGCGTTCGCGCCCCTGCTCGAGGCGAACCCCGGCCACAGCGTCGGCCGGCCACAGATTGCGGACCTGCTGATTGCCGCGGGCCACGCGCAGGATCGGGACGATGCCTTCGAGCGGCTCCTGGCGACCGGCTGTCCTGCGTTCGTGCCGCGCCGTGGTCCTCGTCCCGAGGCCGTGGTCTCCGTCGCGCAACAGGCAGGCGGCGTCGTCTCGCTGGCGCACCCGGGGCTGACCCGTATGGATCACATCATTCCGCGACTGGCTGAAGCGGGACTGGCCGCGCTCGAGGTGCGGCACAGCGAACACGACGCTGCGACGGAGGAACGCTACCGCCAGCTCGCCGCACAGCACGGGTTGGCGGTTTCGGGGGGGTCTGATTTTCATGGCGACGTCGGCCGGCGGGCAGGCCAGCTTGGCCGCGTGACGATCTCTTCCGCCGACTTTACCGCGCTCGAGGCGCGCCGCCCATGACGCGGGTCCCGCCCGTCGTCGAGATGGCGCGGGTCGTGAAGAAGTATTCCGCGCTCCGGCCCTTGCGCGTGGCGGCGCTGTCGATCGCAGCGGGAGAGCGAGTGGCGATTGCCGGCATCGATGCCGCCGGCGCCGAGGTGCTGCTCAATCTCGTGACTGGCGCATCGCTTCCCGACGAAGGGGAAGTCCGCGTGTTCGGGCGACCGACCGGCGAGGTCGAGAACGGGGCGATCGTGCCGGTGTGGATCGACTACCGGACGCGGGTAATGGAGATCGGCGCACCGGTCACCCCGGACCCGGACGAGGCGACTGGCGTGGCGCAGCTCCACCGGCTATTCACCAGCGAGATGGCCAAGTACCCCGACCGATTTGCCGACCAGGGCGCGGCGCAC
>JANNHC010000120.1:0-1515 GCA_031404215.1 Acidobacteriota bacterium | reverse complement strand
CCGACGGCACCTCAAGCGGGCGCCGCCATGTACAACATCGGAATGTCGCATTTCAATCAGCGCCCCCCGAACTGGCCCGCGGCGCGCGACTCTTTCCTGAAGGTGATCAACGATTACCCGCAGGCGCAGGGCAACACACTGCCGGACGCCTACTACAAGCTCGGCCAGGTTTACGAAGCCCTGAATCAGATCGACAACGCGAAGCAGGCGTGGGAGGCCGCCGTGCAGAAGTTCCCCGGTCCTCCGTCCGCCCTCTCCAGCCAAGCGCTTCAGCGGGTGAACAGGCGGTAACGGTTCGAGGTTCGGCGGTTCGGGGTCACGTTCAAGGTTCGGGGTTCAGAGTTGAACGCCGAACCTTGAACCGCGAACCAGACCCCGAACCTTCGAACCTGCGAACCTCGAACGATCTGCTAAAACGGGATGTCGTCGTCCGTCAGGTCGTTGATCGGCTCGCCCATCGGCTCGTGATCGCCGCCACCGCCTGACCCCGCGCCGGCGCCGGCGCTGCGCTGCGGACGCGCGCCGCCGGCCATCCCGCCGCCACCACCACCGCCGCCGAGCAGCGTGATCCGATCGGCGCGAATTTCGGTCGTGTACTTCTCGTGGCCGTCCTTGTCCTGCCACTTGCGGGTCTGCAGGCGTCCCTCGACGAAGATCTGCTTCCCTTTCGTGAGGTACTCGGAGAGCGATTCGGCGGACTTGCCCCAGAGCACGATCCGGTGCCACTCCGTTTTTTCCTGCTTCTGTCCCGACGTCTTGTCGTTCCACACTTCGGTGGTCGCCAGGTTCAGGGTCGCGACGGGCGCGCCGCCCGGCGTGTACCGCAGCTCCGCGTCCCTCCCGAGATTGCCGACCAGGATCACTTTGTTTACGCTACCCATCGTCTACTCCCTCTACCTCTCCGTTAAGACTGGCGTCCGTACCGGTCTTCTATGCGCACAACGTCCTGAAGCTCTGGCGTCGAAACCTCGAAGATATCGCAGTCGGTAATCGCCGTCATGCGGTGCACCGTTTTGGGCGTCACGTGGACGGCCTCGCCCGGCTTCATCTCGCGCGACG
The DNA here is from genome assembly GCA_031404215.1 of Acidobacteriota bacterium. GTDB lineage: Bacteria > Acidobacteriota > Vicinamibacteria > Vicinamibacterales > 2-12-FULL-66-21 > JALZOC01. The sequence continues at coordinate 456 of JANNHC010000120.1, read as the reverse complement.
TGAGCGGACCGCCCGCTGTTCCCTCGTGCCCTTCCGCGATCTCGAACAACATGCGCCCGGCCCACAGGAAGATCGTTTCGTCCTTCTGGTTGTGGTACTGCAGGCTCAGCGCATGCCCGGCGTTCACGTGAATCAGTTTGCCGACGTAGCGGTCGGTCTTGGCCCAGTGCAGCTCGTAGCCCCAGGGCTTTTCCACCCGTGTCAATTCACTCACTATCGCTCCTTATCGTGACAGACGAGGTCACGGGGTCACGGAGTTAACGGAACAGGATCAGCACACGGAGGCTCGGAGTCAACAGAGACGCACGGAGGCGGCGGTCGGGGGCGGTCGCCGTGCGATACCGGCCCACGCGAGCTACGGCTTGACGTGATCTGTCCTGGCACGGCGGCCGCTGCCTCGCGACGGGCGCGCCGATCCCGGTGCGGTTCGGCAGCGTTTGACGCGTATGTCTGAGA
>JANNHC010000119.1:0-2088 GCA_031404215.1 Acidobacteriota bacterium | reverse complement strand
CTCGAGGGCGTGGGATTCGGCGCGCGTTCCCAGGAGGCACGCGAACGACGCATTTTAGCACAGACCCGCACCCGCGGTCTCTGTCCTCTTCTGGCCTCCACCGGCGCCTGGTCCGTCGTCGCTCCGAGTACAATGCGCTTTTGCACTTTTTCCGGAGCGAGACGCATCCATGTCCACACCGACTTCGGCCATTCCGGCGCACTCCCCGGCACCCGCGAACACGCACCCCGCCCCGAGCGCGCCACTTGCCGCATTTGGCGGCAACCGGCGCGTGCCGCAGCCGGTGAACGATCCCAATCGGACGTACGCGCCCGGGTCGCCAGAACGCGCCGATCTGAAAGCCCGGCTCAAGACGATGGCGGCGGAAAAACTTGATATCCCGCTCGTGATTGGCGGCAAGGAAGTGCGGACCGGCCGCACGGCGCAGTCGGTGATGCCGCACAACCACACGCACGTCCTCGCCGACTATCATCTCGCCGGACCTGAACACGTCCAGCAGGCGATCGCGGCAGCGGCCGAGGCTCGCCGCGAGTGGGGAAGCTGGCCCTGGGAAGATCGCGCGGCGGTACTGCTCCGCGCGGCGGAACTGCTGGCCACGACCTGGCGCTCGACCCTCAACGCGGCCACGATGCTCGGTCAGTCGAAGACCGCCTTCCAGGCCGAGATCGACGCCGCCTCAGAAATGATCGACTTCTGGCGCTTCAACACCGCCTTCGCCCAGGAGCTCTACGGCGAGCAGCCCATCAGCGGCCCTGGCGTGTGGAACCAGATGGAGTACCGGCCACTCGAAGGCTTCGTCTATGCGATTTCCCCGTTCAACTTCACGGCGATTGGCGGCAACCTGACGACCGCCCCGGCCCTGATGGGCAACACGGTCATCTGGAAGCCGGCCTCGAGCGCGATTCTGAGCGGCTACTACACATTGAAGCTCCTCGAAACGGCGGGCATGCCGCCAGGCGTGATCAACTTCGTCCCCGGCGACGCGCGCGACATCAGCCATCAGCTCCTCGACTCCTCCGAACTCGCCGGCGTCCACTTCACGGGCAGTACCGAAGTGTTCAACGGCATGTGGAAGAAGATCGGCGAGAACATCGGCCGCTACCGCTCCTACCCGCGCCTGGTCGGCGAAACCGGCGGCAAGGACTTCATCGTCGTCCATCCGTCGGCTGATCCGGCCGAGGTGGCGGTGGCGATCGCACGCGGCGGATTCGAATACCAGGGACAGAAGTGTTCCGCCGCCAGCCGCGTGTACGTCCCGCGTTCGCTCTGGAACGACATTCGCGATCGCACGGCGGCGATGATGAAAGAGATGAAGGTGGGGGATGTCGCCGACTTCCGCAACTTCATGGGGGCCGTCATCGATCAAAAAGCGTTCACGAAGATCGGCGGGTATCTGGACGACGCAAAGCGGAATGCGACGATCGTGGCGGGTGGCACGTCAGCGGGAGACGAAGGGTACTTCATCCAGCCGACGCTGATTGAAACACACGACCCCGGATACCGCAGCCTCTGCGAGGAAATCTTCGGGCCCGTAGTCACGGCATACGTCTATCCCGACAACGCGTGGCTCGAGACGCTCGACATCGTCGATCGGACGTCCCCGTATGCGCTGACTGGCGCGGTGTTCAGCCGTGACCGCGCCGCGGTGCGCCAGGCGATGAGCGTGCTGCGAAATGCCGCCGGCAACTTCTACATCAACGACAAGCCCACCGGCGCCGTCGTCGGTCAACAGCCGTTCGGTGGCGCCCGCGGATCCGGCACGAACGACAAGGCCGGCTCCAAGTTGAACCTCGTTCGGTGGGTCAGCGCCCGCACGATCAAGGAAACCTTCGTGCCGCCCCGTGACTTCACGTACCCGTTTATGGGAGAGCGATGAGACAATCCCTAATCCCTGATCCCTGATCCTTAATCCTTAATCCTTAATCCCAAATCCCAAATCCCAAATCCCAAATCTCACGTCCAAAGTCCCTATGCGGTACATCCTGCTGACCCTGGCGCTCTTCTCGCCGGTCCCGTCGCCGGTGGCATCAACGACGCTCGTTATGCCCAAGGCCGGCGACGCGGTCGTCTCCATCGCCGTCAACGATT
>JANNHC010000118.1:0-6246 GCA_031404215.1 Acidobacteriota bacterium | reverse complement strand
GCCGCCGGCATCGATCGGCGCCGTGCGAAACAGGCTGGATTGGGCGCTTAGCCTGGTCGCCGCCAGTTTGTCCAGCAGTAGCAGCGCGCGCTGTACGTTGTCGCGCGCGTGATTCAGGTTCGAACCAATGCCGACATAGGCCCCGGCGGTGCCGTCCGCGCACAGCTCGTCCGGCAACAGTAATCTTCGCGTTTGCAAGACGAGAAAAAGGCCGGCGCAGCGGGCAGCTGCACCGGCCTTTACTTTTCGATCTTCCCCGCCGCCCCTTTACCTTTCCTCGGTCCCTTGTTGTCGCGTGCGGGCGTGTGATCGAGGTTTGCGACCTTCACCGCGGTGGCGTAGATCAGCTGCGTGATGTGCGCCATCTTCGCGAATGCGATCTTCGACACTTCGTCCGTGACGGCGTGGTAGTCCTTGTGCAGGCCGGTCGTGTAAAAGATGATCGGAATGCCCTTCGCCGCGTAGCTGTAATGATCGCTGCGGGTGTAGATGGACTCCGGGTCCGCGGGATCGTTCAGCTCGTAATCGAGCGTCATCGGTTTCGACAGCCCGGCGTTCGCGTCCTCGCTGAGGTTGTGCAGCTCCGTGCTGATCCGGTCCGACCCGACGACGTAGACGGTGTTGTCGTCCTTCGGATCGTCGCACCGATTACGGCCGATCATGTCGATGTTGAGCTGCGCGGCGATCTTGTCGAGCGGCACGACCGGAAAGTCCGCGTTGTAGCGCGAGCCGTAGAGGCCTGACTCTTCACCGGAGTGCCAGACGAACAGCAGGGAGCGCTTCGGTTTCGGCCCTTCGGCGAAGGCCTTCGCGAGCGCCATCAGCGCCACCGTCCCCGACCCGTCGTCGTCTGCGCCGTTGTTGATGGTGTCGCCCGCCCGCGGCGTGTCGCGTGTCTGGCCCGTGCAACCACCCGGCGCGTTTCCTCCGAAGCCGCCGCTTCCGGCGCCAGGCGGCGTCTGTGAGTACCCGACATGATCGTAGTGCGCGCCGAATGCGACGAAGGAATCCTTCAGCCGCGCGTCGGCGCCTGGGACGATGGCCACGACGTTCCGGGTGAGCTGCGTGCGGGCGACCGCGTAGTCCGCGTCCACGTTGATCGTGAGCTTCACGCCTTTCAGTGCGAAGGGCGCGATAGGCTCCTGTTTCGTCGCAAGCTCTTTCAGCAGCGTGTAGTTCATATCTGAGCCGCTGAAGAGGAACTCGAAGAAGTCGTCCTGCGCTGTCAGAGTCGGGACGACTGGAGTGTCGTACCGCTCCACCGTTGTGAAATCAACGTTGACCGCCTGACCCATCCCTCCGCGCCCCCCCGTTGGGCCCGGCGCACCCAGGGCACCCGCGGCACCCAGTCCTCCCCGCCTCCCCAGCCCCGGAGGTCCGATCACCGCGATCGCCGCCTTCTCGACCGCGTTTCGTGCGCGCGCGGTCACGAGCCGGTTCGAGCCCTGCGGCAGGGTCTTTGGACTGGTTCCGAGGTAAATGATGACCTTGCCCTTCGGATCGACATTCGCGTAGTCGTCTATGCTCGCCGACGGAACCTGCAGGCCGTATCCGACAAACTGGATTTGATCCCCGCTGACGGTTTGTTTCGCGCCCATGTTGCGGGGAAACGTAATGCCTTCGCCGTCCTTGAACGTGCGGGTCTGACCGCTGACCTCTACCGTGACGGTCGCATTGCTGGTCGTGCGAACGCCGAGCACCTTGACCGGCTGGAAGTACGAACCGTTCTCGCCGCCGGGCTGCACGCCCCATTGCTTCAAGTGATCGGCGATGTAGGCCGCCGCGAGGCCAAGGCCTTCGGAATAGATCTGGCGTCCCTGGAGCTCGTCAGACGCCACATAGCTCAGCCACTCCTGCAGTTCAGCAGGCTGAATGGAATTCAGTCCGCCGTGAGCCGGCGCCGGCGCCCCAGCCTTCTGCGCACCAAGGCCGACGGCCATGAGCCAGGCGATGAAAAGGGATGTAGCAACACGGCGGGCTCGAGTCAAGCATCAACCTCCTCGAAACGTGCAATGCATGCCGGAAGAAGACCGGACGATGACCTACTGGAGATACGTCCGAGAGCGGACCGCTGCTTACCTGAGCCCCGAGGCCTGCCAAGATCCCGACGGCGGCGCTCCCCTCGCCAGACGTGTTGCCAAGATCCAGGCCAACTGGCAACTGGAGAAGGCATGGAGCACAGACTTCGAAGGCGCTATAATTCGCCGACCCGGAGCGACGTTTCCCTATGACAACAAGAACGGACCTGGCGCTCGCGGCCGTGGCCTCGCTGTTCCTCCTGTCCGGTGCGGCCTACGCGCTGACGCCCCCAAAGCCCTTCGCGGTGCCGTCACGCCCGGGCGCCCATCGGCGTAAAGGGCTGGTAACTGGTAACTGACGACTCGCAGCTGGCACCTGACTTATGCGCTCCATATTCAACCCGCAGGATCACCGCAGCCTTCATGACCGAGTGCAGCGGTTGCGGACCGATCGGCAGCCGCAATGGGGAAAGATGTCGACCGTGCAGATGGTGGCGCATCTCGCCGACGCGCTGCGGATGGCGTCGGGCGAGCTCGAAGTGGCGCCGAAGAAAGCGCCATTCCGGTATTCCCCGCTGAAGGAACTGGTGCTCTACGTGCTCCCGATTCCCAAAGGACTACCCACGGCGCCGGAGCTCATTGCGAGAAAGCCGGGGGACTGGTCGGCGGAAGTAGCCGAACTGCGCGAACAGTTGAACGGCGTCGTGCAGCGCGGAGCCGAAGCGCTCGCCCCCGCGCATCCGGCGTTCGGCACGCTGTCAGCGAAACAGTGGGGCGTCCTCATCTACCGTCACATGGATCATCACCTGCGGCAGTTTGGTGTGTAGGTCGATCACGTACGTATCACGCAGAGATCGCTGAGGTTCGCAGAGATCTCAAAAACACAAAAGCATTCGGCCAGCTCCGTGTGTCCCGCCGACGACGCCCCAGACATCACGGGGGCGGTCAACACCCTGAGCTCTGAGTCCGCTCTAGGCCATGGTCCTGATTGCCGCGAGAAACGTCTCCCCCAGATCTTCGGCTTTCCGCGCGCCGATACCGCGAATGCCGTGCAGTTCTCCCACGGTCTTCGGCCGGACGCGCGCCATTTCACGAAGCGTGGTGTCGTGGAAGATGACGTAGGGCGGTACGCCTCGTGCGCGCGCAATCTCGAGCCGTACGGCGCGAAGCCGCTCGAACAAGTCGCGATCGACGTCCTGCCACGCTTCCGATTCGATCCGCGATCGCTTCTGCACCCGCCCCTTGATGGGCCGGCGCTGGCGCGCGAGCACCAGGTCCGGCTGGCTCGCGGGGTTCTTCATCAACTCGATCCCTCGCTCCGTCAGCGCGACCACTGGAAACGCATCGTCGGTCTGCCGCAGAAATCCGTGCGCGATGAGCTGTTCGATATAGCCGCGCACCTCAGGCGACGGCGCGTCGCGAAGCAGCCCGAACGTCGTCAACTCGTGGTGCCGCCGCGACGTAACCTGATCGGTCTCGCTGCCGCAGAGCACGTTGGCCACGTGCGCGACGCCGAACCGCTGACCCACGCGCGCGACGCACGACAGGACCTTGCGTGCGACGACGATGGGGTCCGCGACGGTTTCGAGTTCCTCCAGGCAGTAATCGCACGCGTTGCAATCGGTGCGGGCATACGTGTCACCGAAGTAGCTCACCAGGTGCCGGTGCCGGCAGGCCACGCTGGCCGCGTAGCGCTCGATGTCGCGGAGGAGCTTCCGTGACGCATCGGTCAGCTCGCCGTTGCGCTCGAGCATCAGGCGCCACTTCATGAAGTCCGCGGTCGAGTAGATGAGCACGCATTCGGCCTCGAGGCCGTCGCGCCCGGCCCGGCCCGATTCCTGTTGATAGTGCTCGAGTGATTGCGGCGCGCCGGCGTGCACGACGAAGCGGACGTCAGACCGATCGATGCCCATGCCGAACGCGACCGTCGCGACGATCACATCGGCCTCTTCCTCGAGGAACGCATCCTGGTTCCTCACGCGCTCGTCGTCTCCAAGGCCCGCGTGGTAGGGCAATGCGCGGACGCCGTTGTCGCGGAGCCAGGCGGCAAGCGCATCAACCTCGCGACGCGACGTGCAATAGATGATGCCGGCCTGGCCCCGATGCCGCGACAGGATGTCGAGGAGCTGCTGTTTCAGATTCGCGCGCGCCAGCACGCGGTACACGAGATTGGGACGATCGAACGAGCCCACGAGCTCGACCGGCTCGACAAGGCCGAGCTGGGCTGCGATGTCGCGCCGGACGCGAGCCGTCGCGGTCGCGGTGTACGCATGGAGGCTGATCCCGGGCAGGAGCGTCCTCAACCGTCCCAGCAGGCGATATTCTGGGCGGAAGTCATGGCCCCACTGGCTGATGCAATGCGCTTCGTCAATCGCGACAAAGCGGACCGCGCATCCGGACAACAGGTTCAGAAAGGATTCGCCTCCTTCCCCCACCAGGCGCTCAGGCGACACGTACAGCAGCCGGAAGCGCCCATCCCGCAGGCCGGCCATCACGGCGGACTTCCGATCCGAACCGAGAGAGCTGTTGTAGCAGGCCGCCGCCACGCCGTTGCCGACCAGCGTGTCCACCTGATCCTTCATCAGCGAGATGAGCGGCGACACCACGATCGCCAGCCCATCGCGCACGACGGCTGGCGCCTGAAAGCAGAGCGACTTTCCGCCGCCGGTCGGGAGCACGACGATGGAGTCGCGGTTGGAGAGGATGGCGTCCATCGCTTCGCGCTGAAGAGGCCGGAACGAGGTATAACCCCAGTAGCGCTCCAGCGCCTCCGAGAGCGCGGGATCGGACGATACAACCGGATCCATGGATGCATCCATGGTAGCGGAAACCATTCGCGGAGTCTCTTGCCCTTACTGACGGAAACCTCGTCGGGCCTGTGGTGCGCTGCGGGCCGCTTCCATATCGATCCCTGGGAACCGGTGGACCGCGCGGTCATCACGCACGCGCACGGCGATCACGCGCGCCCTGGGAGCTCGGCGTATCTCTGTGCCGTGCAGTCCGTGCCGCTGCTGCGTCGCCGGTTCGGTGCGGATACCATCATCGAGCCGATGCCGTACGGAGAGCCGAAAACTCTCGGGGACGTTCGGCTGAGCTTTCATCCTGCCGGTCATATTCTGGGATCCGCGCAGGTCCGGATCGAATCGGGCGATGGCGTGTGGGTAGTGGCGGGCGATTACAAACGCGCCGCTGATCCCACCTGCGAACCGTTCGAGGTCGTGCGGTGCGACACGTTCATCACGGAATCAACCTTTGGACTGCCGATCTACCGATGGGACGCGACCGAGCGCGTGATCGATGAGGTCGCCGCCTGGTGGGGGGCAAATCGTGAGGGCGGGCGCGCGTCGGTGCTCTTCTGCTACACGGTGGGCAAAGCCCAGCGGCTGCTCGCGGAGTTGATGCGCGTGACCGATCGGACCGTCTACGTGCACGGCATGATGATTGGCATGATTGAGGCCTATCGAGATGCTGGCGTCGCGATGCTCCCGGTGGCGCCCGTCATCGAACCGCCCTCCGGTTCGCGCACCAGACGACGGTCGTTCGCCGGCGAGCTTGTGCTGGCGCCCCTGTCTGCCCGCGGTACTCCCTGGATGCGGCGGCTGGGCGACTTCTCGGACGGCTTCGCATCAGGCCTGATGCGTGTGCGCGGTGTCCGGCGGCAGCGTGGTTTCGATCGCGGGTTCGTGCTGTCGGATCACGCGGACTGGCCGGCCCTGCTGCGGACAATCGAGGAGAGCGGGGCAAGCCGCGTGCTCGTCACCCACGGTCACGCGGAGCCGCTCGCGCGCTACCTGAGCGCACGCGGTCTTCAGAGCGGCATCATCCGCACCGCCTGGGAGGGAGAGCCGTCCGGCGACTGAACGGCCTTCACCCATGAAACGCTTCGCCGCCCTCTACGACGCCATTGACGGCACGACCTCCACCAATGCGAAGGTGGCGGCGATGGTGGCGTACTTTGGAGCCGCTCCGCCGCGTGATGCGGCGTGGACGGTCTACTTCCTCACCGGTCGGAGGCTGAGGCGGCTCGTGCCCTCCGCCTCGATCCGCGACTGGACGCTCGCGGCCACGGGGCTTGACGAGTGGCTCCTCGAGGAGAGTTACGCGGTGGTTGGCGACGGCGCGGAAACGTCGGCACTCGTCCTCGATCAGGTCGCCGTCGAGACCCGCGACGACTTGGCGCTTGCAGAGTGGGTTGAGCAACGCATCCTCCCCCTCCGGGAGCTCGATC
>JANNHC010000117.1:0-6303 GCA_031404215.1 Acidobacteriota bacterium | reverse complement strand
GCCCAAGTCGTGGACGAGTTGTGCATCGTCCGCTCGATGTTCACCGACGCGATCAACCACGACCCCGCGATCACGTTTTTCCAGACAGGCTCGCAGATTGCGGGGCGGCCCAGCATGGGGTCGTGGATTCACTACGGCCTCGGCAGCGACAACGAGAACCTCCCGGCGTTCGTCGTCCTGATTACACCGGGCAAAGTGGATCAGCCGCTGTACTCGCGTCTCTGGGGCGGCGGGTTCCTTCCTACCGAGCATCAGGGCGTGCAGTTCCGGAGCGGCAAGGAGGCGGTGCTGTACCTGGGGAATCCCGACGGCGTCACTTCCGAGGGCCGGCGGCTGCTGCTCGATCGATTGAGAGACATGCACGCGCACGCCGCCGAGGCGCGCGGCGACACCGAGGTTGACGCGCGGATCGCGCAGTACGAGATGTCGTACCGGATGCAGGCGAGCGTGCCGGGAGTGATGGACGTCTCGAACGAATCGCCGGAGACTTTCGCGCTCTACGGGAAGGATGCGCGCACGCCGGGGACCTTTGCCGCGAACTGCCTGCTCGCGCGCCGCCTCGCCGAGCAGGGCGTGAAGTTCATCCAGCTGTATCACCAGGGATGGGACCAGCACGACAACCTGCCGCGGAACATCCGGAGGCAGTGCGAGGAAACCGATCAGGCGAGCGCGGCGCTCATCACGGACTTGAAGCAGCGCGGCATGCTGGACGACACGCTGGTCGTCTGGGGCGGCGAATTCGGGCGCACCAGCTATTCACAGGGCAAGCTGACGGCGACCAACTACGGTCGTGACCACCATCCGCGCTGTTTCACCGTGTGGATGGCGGGGGGCGGCGTGCAGGCGGGGCTCGTCCACGGCGCGACCGACGACTTCAGCTACAACATCACTGAGGCGGGCGTTCACGTGCATGATTTTCACGCCACTCTCCTGCACCTCCTGGGTGTCGATCACGAGCAGCTGACGTACCTTCACCAGGGCCGACGCTTCCGCCTCACGGACGTGCACGGGCAGGTGGTCAAGGCCCTGATCGCGTGACCGGTAGCCGCCGGACCGGCGGGTCCGACCTCTGACCGTTCGCACGCGGCCTGGAGATCGAGTCTGACTCGAGCCGCGGCCGCGCACAGGGACACACCCGTCCGAAGTGAGCCACGGACTTCCTCTGGCGGCTCGGCGTTCACTCGCGGCGCCCTGGCGCCGCCCGGGCGATCGCGCGCATCCACCGTCCCGCCACTCACGAACATTCCAACTCCGGCGTCGCGATTCCCCAGGAGACATGCGGCGCGCCCGTTCGCGGCACGCTTTTGATACGCTACAGAATGGACGTGAGGATCCATGACGTTGTCATTATCGGCGCCGGTCCAGTCGGACTCGCCTGCGCGATCGAGGCGAAGCGCGAAGGCCTCGAGGCACGAGTCATCGAGAAGGGCGCACTCGTCAATTCGATCGTGGGCTACCCCGCGAGGATGGAGTTTTTCTCGACGCCTGAACTGATCGAGATCGGCGGCTACCCGTTTCCAATCCAGGGCTACAAACCCACGCGCGAGGAGGCCGTCGAGTACTACCGCGGGGTCGCGGCGCAGGAAGGGCTCGACATACGGCTTTACGAGCGTGTGCTGGGCATCCGGGGCGCGGCGGGCGACTACGCCGTCACGACCGGCAAGCAAGAGCACCGCGCACGCCATCTCGTCGTCTCCACCGGATTCTTCGACCAGGCGATCCTGCTGAACGTGCCGGGAGAAGACCTGCCCAAGGTGACGCACTACTACAGGGAGCCGTATCCCTACGTGCGGCAGAAAGTCGCGGTCATCGGCGCCCGGAACTCCGCCGCCAAGGCCGCGCTCGACTGCCACCGCCACGGCGCCCAGGTCACGCTGATCGTGCGATCGGCCGCGCTGTCCGACAAAGTCAAATACTGGATCAAGCCGGATCTCGAGAACCGCATCGCGGAGGGGAGCATCCGGGCGTACTTCGATTCGACGATCGAAGAAATCCGCCCGTCAGCGCTGCTGTTACGCACACCCGCCGGCCGCGTCGAGATCGAAAACGACTGGGTCCTCGCGATGACCGGCTACAAGCCGGACTATGCCTTTCTCGAATCACTGGGCATCGACATCGCGGACGATCCCTATCGGACACCCGTCTACGACGAGACGACGTTCGAAACGAGCCGGCCGGGTCTCTATCTGGCCGGCACCGTCTGCGGAGGACTCCAGACCGGCAGATGGTTCATCGAAAACGGCCGCTTCCATGCGCGCCAGATCATGAAACACATCGCGCACGGCAAAGCCGAGCCCGTGGACTTCGATTCAGTCCATTGGAAAACCGAGGAATGAACTCGGTTCTCGCGACGCCGCGAGCCGACGCCTCTCGGCCACTCCTCGCTCAGACTGGTGTAAATGTCACCGAGTGCTGATGGTTATTATCGGTCGTGGAACTCTTCGTCACAGCCTGCTTGTTCTGCAGGTTCCTGAGCTCAGCCTGGGTGATCTCCACCATGTGCGGATGTGGCGCCGTTCCGCGAATATCCAGTGCGATGGTGTTCGCAGCGGTAATCTGAGCGGCGGTGATCGTCGCGGTGTGGCCATGGTTGCCGGTGATCGCGCCTGTGACGTCATTCACCACTGGGGTTGGGGTCGATGGACTCTTGCTCCCGCAGCCCTCCATCGTGATGACCACGCCGGCCAGCAGGGCCATCGCCGACTGCAACGTGAACTCGCGACGGCCGATCGGGCTTTCAGACAACGTGCGCATGCGATTCTTCATGTACAGGCTCCTTCACGCAAGTTAAGGACGAGCGCTGAAGCAAGCGGAGTACCTGCGACGGAAGCGGGCATTGCTTGGAAATTACGCGCATCCAGGCAGTCGAGACTTTCGATTGGCGTAAAAGGCGGCAGTCTTCGAAAGCGAACCGGGGGGCAGAATCAGCCGAGTACCACGCGCACGGAATGCTCGGCCCCGTCATCGAGGATGGGAATGTCCTGCCCGGTGCGCTCGACGCCATCGACGTCGATGCGCTTCACCCCGCGGCTCACTCCATCAGGGTTCTCGACGACGATGTGGTAAGGCGTTCGTGACGGCTTGAACGTGACCTCGTAGCCTGGCCAGCCGCGAGGAATACACGGATCGATGTGAAGCGCCCCCCTCCTGAGGCTGATTCCGAGGATGACCTCGATTCCGATCCGGTACATCCATCCTGCGGATCCCGTGTACCACGTCCAGCCGCCGCGGCCGGTGTGCGGCGGCACCGAGTACACGTCGGCAGCGACGACATACGGCTCAGCGCGGTAACGCCGGACGTCTGCCGCCGTGCGCGAGTGATTGATCGGATTGAGCAGAGAGAAAAGGCTGGCGGCCCGATCGCCGTCACCAAGTTGTGCGAACGCCATGACGTTCCAGAGCGCGGCATGCGTATACTGGCCCCCGTTCTCGCGGACGCCGGGAAGGTAGCCCTGAATGTAGCCCGGGCTTGGCGTCATGCGATCGAAGGGAGGCGTGAGGAGGAGAACCAGCCTCTCGTCCCGCCTGACGAGCCTGTCCTCGACGGCCGCCATCGCCTGTCGCGCGTGCGCCGGATCGCCGGCCCCGGACAGCACGGCCCACGACTGGGCGATCGCGTCGATCTGGCATTCACTGTTTTCCTTCGACCCCAGAGGCGTGCCGTCGTCAAAATACGCGCGGCGATACCATTCGCCGTCCCACGCGCGTTCGAGCGCTTCGGCGAGCGATGCGGCGTGGCGGAGGTATTCCGCCGAGCGGTCGTCTTCACCGCGCAGCTTCGCAACCTCGGCGAACGGCCGCAGAATCGACACCAGGAACCATCCGAGCCAGACGCTCTCGCCTTGGCCACCGCTGCCCACCAGGCTCATTCCGTCGTTCCAGTCGCCTGTCCCCATCAGGGGCAGATCGTGACTCCCGGTCCCCAGGCTGACGGCGATCGCGCGGACACAGTGCTCGTACAGCGTCGCCGACTCGCGCGCGGTGTTGGGCCGATCGTAGATCTCGTGCTCGTCCGGATTCAGCGTTCGTCCCGCAATGAAATGCGCCTGCTCGTCGAGGACCGCGTGATCGCCGGTGGCGGCGACATACTGCAGCGTCGCGTAAACGAGCCACAACCTGTCATCCGAGAAGCGCGTGCGCACGCCCTGCCCTCCGGGCTCGTGCCACCAGTGCTGCACATCGCCTTCCACGAACTGCCGCGACGCGGCGAGAAGCAGATGTTCGCGCACGAGGGCTGGCGCCGAGGGGAGCAGCGCGAGCGTGTCCTGCAGCTGATCCCGGAACCCGAACGCGCCACTGGATTGATAAAACGCCGAACGCCCCCAGACGCGGCAGACGAGCGTCTGATAGAGCAGCCAGCGGTTCAGCACGAGATCCATCGAACGATCGGGCGTCCGGACCGTGACGGTGCCGAGCAGGTGATCCCAGAACCGGCGGACGCCCGCGAGCGCCTCGTCCACCGCCGAGCGATTGCGGTAGCGTTCGATGAGCGCGCGAGCCTGATCCGTATCGTCCGCATCGCCCAGCAGGCCGACGACCACCTGTTCGCCGAGTGGCTCCATCTCGACGTGGACCTGCACGGCGCCGCAGGGATCCAGCGCCGGACCCGTGCGGTTCGACAGCGCCGCCCGGGCGAGGGCGGCCGGGTGGGCAAGGGAACGGTTGCGGCCGATGAACTCCGTGCGATCTCCGGTCACGCTCCGGCCCTCGCCAGGTGAGAGATCGAGGAACGCCACCCGCGACGGGAATTCCTGACGGAAGACATTGCGCGCCGTCACGGCGCCGGTCGCCGGCTCGGTCTCCGTCACGACATGGATGGCCGTTCGGGATCGGTTCTCGCCGAGCACCCATTCCGCGTACAGAGTGACCGAGCACCGCCGCTTGCGCGACGAGAGGTTCTTGAGCGTGAGCCGGAAGATCTTGACCGGGTCGTGCTCGGGCACGAAGAGCTGCAGCTCGGAAGCGAGCTCGTTGCGAGCGTGTTCGTACGCCGAGTACCCCTGACCGTGGCGCGTGACGTACGGCTGGCCGTCACCCGCGGGCAGTGGCGTCGGGGACCAGACCGCGCCGCTCTCCTCGTCGCGAATGAAGATCGCTTCGCCGGGCTGATCGCTGACCGGATCGTTGCGCCAGGGCGTCAACCGATTGTCGTGGCTGTTGCCGGACCACGTGTAGCCGGCGCCGGATTCCGTGCAGGCAAACCCAAACTGCGGCTGCGCCACGACGTTCGTCCAGGGCGCCGGCGGCAGCGGCTTTCCGACTCCGTGTGTCGGGATGACGTACTCGCGTCCGCCGTCGGCGAAGCCGCCGAATCCGTTGAACAGCTCGAGGTCTCTCTCCGGAGCGGGTACGGGTGACGGCGCGCGTGACACCGGCGACTTCAGCTCCGGTGGGGCTGCCTTCGCGAGCTGCGGGCTGAAACGGGTCTCCGGGCGCGACAGCTGATTACGCAGTCCGCCCTGCGCCCCGCTCATCACGGCACGCGCCGACGCCCGGAGCAGCAGCTGATCCTCGGGCGGCATCAGGTCGCCGCGCCTCAGGAATACGCCGCCGGGCTTGTCGATCCACGGCTGCTCAGGGCTCGAGTCGAAGAGCCGCTGCAGTTGGTGCTGCAGCTCTTGAAGATAGCTTGCCGGGTGTTCGTTCAGAACCACCAGATCGAAGGAAAGCCCCTTCAGGCGCAGGTATTCGTGCGCCTTCAGTAATTCGACGATGAGGGGGACCTCGGCCCCGTCAGCCACGCGCGCGAGGAGGATGGGCATATCACCCGAGACGCCGTACTTCCACAAGTCGCGCTGACCCCTCGTGTTCTGCCGGATCGCTTCGGGCGCGCGCAGCCGGCTGTCCCCGGACACAAGGCGGCCGCCCAGGCGCTGAAAGAGGTTCGTGTCTTCGACGGTCAGGTTGAGGTGACGCAGTTCGATCTGGCTATGCGTGCTGGCCAGCGCGAGCGCCCGCGCCACGCCGCGGCGGTCGTGGTATTTCTCGATCAACCTGAGCGCATCCTCCTCGCTCGTCGCGTAGGCGGTCGTGAACGAGAGCCGCGCCGTGGCTCCCGGAGGCAGACGAATCGCCTGCCGGAGACTGACGATCGGATCGAGGACGGGTCCTGTCGTATTCGAGAGCGCGGCGGCGCCGGTCAGGGCGGCCGGGAGATGCAGGGTGCCGCCGCGTCCGATGAACCGGGCCCGGTCGGTCTCGTGCTGCGTGGGAAACCCGACACGTCCGCGTCCGCTGAGCACGTGGACCATGTAGGCGCGATCGCCGCCGCCACGGGGCCGGCGGGTGCAGATGAGCGCGTCC
>JANNHC010000116.1:0-11897 GCA_031404215.1 Acidobacteriota bacterium | reverse complement strand
CCAGCGATATTCACGACGGGATCCTGGTGCAATCGCCGCTCCCGCCGGGCATGGGCAAGTCGGCGGCGCAACAGGTGTTCGACGCCATCGATCCCGCCAAGGATGTGGACGGCTTTCACCCCGTGAACGTCGGCCGGCTGGTGCAGGGACGAGCCGTTCTCATGCCGTGCACGCCGTCGGGTGTGATTGAAATGCTCGAGCGCAGCGGAATCCCGATGGCGGGCGCCCACGCGGTCGTGATCGGCCGGAGCGACATCGTCGGGAAGCCCATGGCCATGCTGCTGCTCCAGCGCGATGCCACGGTGACCATCTGCCATTCGAAAACACCGCATCTCCCCGCGGTGGCGGCGACCGCCGACATCCTCGTCGCGGCGATCGGGAGGCCAGGGTTCGTGACGGCGGCCTTCGTGAAACCTGGCGCCACGGTCATCGACGTCGGCATCAGCTCCGTGACGGACGCGGCTGTCGCCGCGCGACTGTTCCCACCGGGCTCGCCGCGACTCGCAGACTTCAATCGCCGCGGCTCGGTCGTCGTCGGCGACGTGCATCCCGGCGTCGCCGACGTCGCGGGTGCGCTGACACCGGTGCCGGGAGGGGTCGGGCCGCTGACGATCGCGATGCTCCTCAAGAACACGGTCGCCGCCGCGCACGCGGCGATGCTCCTCAAGGACACGGTCGCCGACGCGCACGCGGCGATGCTCCTCAAGAACACCGCCGCCGCGCAGTCGCGCCGTCCTGCCTGACCCATGCTGCGCGTCGCGCTGACCGGCGGCATCGCAACAGGCAAGTCTTACTGCCTCGGGCGGTTCGCGGCGCTAAGCGTTCCAGTCATTGATGCGGATCAGCTCGCGCGTGCCGTCGTCGCTCCCGGATCGCGGGCGCTCAGCGACGTCGCCGCACGCTTCGGTGCATCGATCCTGCTTCCGGATGGGTCACTCAATCGCGGCGCGCTCGGGCACCTCGTCTTCCGCGATCGCGCGGCCCGTGCGGATCTGGAAGCCATCATCCACCCGGAGGTCTACCGCCGCATCGGGGAATGGTTCGCCTCGCTGACGCCGGGGACCCGCCTGGCCATCGCGGACATCCCGCTGCTCTTCGAGACGGGCCATCACCACGATTTCGATCGCGTGATCGTCACCGCCTGCGACCCGGCCGAGCAGCGGCGGCGGCTCGTCTCGCGTGACGGGCTGACCGACTCGGAAGCGCGCGCGCGCCTCGACGCGCAGTGGCCCACGGAAGAAAAAGCCGCCCGCGGCGACTACGTGATCAGAACGGATGGCGCCATCAGCGACACGGACGCGCAAGTCAAGAGAGTCTATGAATTGCTGATTGTCGATTGTTGATTGTTCAGGAGTCAGCTCGTGAGCGTCGCCTCGGTGTCCTTGGCGGGCGCGATCCGCTCTTCGATAAACGTGTTCCACTCGTGGCAGTGCGGGCACTGCCAGAGCAGTTCCGTGCTGCGATACCGGCAGCGCACGCAGATGTGCGGGTCGACGTAGAAGATCGCATCGTGGGCGAGATCGACGTAGCGATCGACGAGCGGGGGCGCGAGTTTCAGCTGCGACAGCGTGTCCCAGATCGCCTGATGCAGCGCGAGCGCGTGGGGATTGATGACGAGGGCGTCGAACAGCAGCTCGAGCGCGTCGGCAGCCTGTCCATGCGCCGTGAGCGATTTCGCAAGGGCCAGGCGGGCCCGCCACTCCTGGACGTTGCCGGCGATCAGTCCGCGGCACAGCGCTGGAAACCTGGCGATGTCGTTCAGCCTCGCGCAGGCGGCCTCGAGCCGCGAAAATGCCAGGTACGCGCGTTCCGGCGAGGTGCTGACCAGTCGCTCCCAGGCCTCGATCGCCGCCGGCACGTTGGCCTGGGCCAGCTTCACGTCGCCAAGATTCAGGTACGCGGGCGCATTCTTCGAATCCAGGTCGATCGCCGCCTCGAACCGGCGCGCCGCGTCCGCGTGATCCTGCCGCTTCAGAGCGGCAAGGCCCAGCTCATTTTCCAGAAACGCCAGAATCTCCTGATGGCGTGGCTGCTGCTCCGGCGTGTCCCGCGCGGCGAGTTTCTGCCGCATGGCGTACGCGTCGGCCCACTGGTGCTGCTCCTCGTGCAGCTTCTCGAGGTTCGCCATCGCGTAGCGATTGCCTGGATCGAGACGCAGCACTTCCGAAAAGGCCTCGAGCGCACGGTCGACGAATCCGCCGTGCTTGTAATCGAGTCCGAGGCAGAGCAGGACGTTCGCGTGTTCGAGCTTTCGCAGGTGGGGCCGCTGCAGCAGTTTCTGGTGTTCCTGAATGGCCCGGCCGACCTGTCCCTTTTCGCGATAGAGGTTCCCGAGAATGAGGTGAATCTCGAGCGGGTCTCCGGCGGCTTCTGCGGCGGTGCTGAGCTCCTCGATGGCCGGATCGATCTGGTTGGCGACCAGAAAGTTGAGTCCGAGCATGTAATGCGGGGACTCGCGCGCGCGACGGCGATCAATCCAGCGTCCGTCCTGGAGCTTGTAGCGCTCCCAGGCCTTACCGACGGCCAGCCCTGCGAGCAGTGCCAGCAGGACGAAGAGCGTGAGGTAGGGTCCCATCAGTCGGCCGGCGCGTATTCGCGCACGATTCCGTCCCAGCGATTCTGCGCGCGCAGCACCATTTCGATGAACTCCCTCACGGCGCCGCGCCCGCCCGCTGCCGCGCTCACCCAGCCCACGCGGGCCCTCACTTCCGGGGCCGCGTCGGCCGGCGCAGCCGACAGCCCGGCGCGGGCGAGGACCGGTAGATCGAGCAGGTCGTCGCCCATGTACGCCACGGCGGCGTCCTGCAGACCGGTGTCGCGCAGGATCCGCTCGTATGCCTCGAGTTTGTTCGGCACACCTTGCACGACGAGCCTGATGGCCAGCTGCGCCGCACGCTGCGTCGTCGCCCCCGATGACCGCGCGGACAGCAGGCCGATCGTCAACCCGACACGCTGTGCCCACACCATCGCCGCGCCGTCGCGGATATGAAAGCCCTTCGCCTCGGATCCATCGGCATGCATCACGACGACGCCATCGGTGAGGACCCCGTCCACGTCGAACAACAGCAGCCGAATACCCGCCGCCCTGTCGGTGTATGTCATCTCCCTCAAACCCAAAACGTAAAACTCAAAACCGAGTCAAACCATCTGCGTCCGCCACAAATCATGGAGATGCACGACCCCCTCGACGGCGCGCCGTGCATCGACCACGACGACGGCCGTGATTTTGTGCGT
The DNA here is from genome assembly GCA_031404215.1 of Acidobacteriota bacterium. Taxonomy (GTDB): domain Bacteria; phylum Acidobacteriota; class Vicinamibacteria; order Vicinamibacterales; family 2-12-FULL-66-21; genus JALZOC01. The sequence continues at coordinate 8,663 of JANNHC010000116.1, read as the reverse complement.
CTCCATCACGTTCAGGGCTTCCACCGCAAGCAGATCGCGCGAGATGGTGATGGGGTTCGGCGTCATCGCTTCGCCGGCGGTCAGCGACAGGACGTTCGGCTTGCGGCTCATCAGCCGGCGGAGATCGCCGTCGGTAAAAATACCCGCCAGACAGCCGCCGGAATCGACCACGCACGTCATGCCAAGGCGCTTGCTCGACATCTCGTGGAACACGTCGGCCATCGGGGTTGACACGCGCACCACAGGAGCCGCCTCGCCGGCATGCATGACGTGCTCGACGCGCATCAGCCGTCGGCCGAGCTTGCCGCCCGGGTGCAGCGAGGCGAAGTGCTCTTCCTGGAATCCCTTCCGGACGAGGAGGGTCATGGCGAGCGCGTCCCCCATCGCAAGCGCCGCGGTGGTGCTCGCTGTCGGCACGAGATTCATCGGGCAGGCTTCCTTCGCGATTCCGCAGTTGAGCGTCACGTCGGCCGCGCGGGCGAGCGTCGAGCCCGGATCGCCAGTGAGCGCGATCAGGCGCGCCCCGATGCGGCGGATCGATTCGAGGAGCCGTATCAGCTCCTCGGTCTCGCCGCTATGCGACAGCGCCAGCACGACGTCGTCGTCGCGGATGGCGCCGAGATCGCCGTGGGTGGCTTCCGCGGGATGCAGGAACCACGCGCTTGTGCCGGTGCTCGACAGGGTCGCCGCGATCTTGCGGCAGATCAAGCCGGACTTGCCCATGCCGGTGACGATGACACGGCCGCGACACTCGAACAGCAGATCCACCGCGCGCTCGAAATCACCATTGATGCGATCGACAAGGCCGAGGATGGCCGCCGCCTCGATGCGAAGCACTTTGCGCGCAAGCTCGAGGCCTGACGCCACCTCGCTCATACGGCGGCCTGCCGTGCGACGTCGTGGATGCGGACGAGCCGCGCGAGCAGCGGCTCGAGAAGGTCGAGTCGCAGCGCGTTCTGGGCGTCGCTTTTTGCCTGTTCTGGCCGTTCGTGGACTTCCATGAAGATGCCGTCGATCCCGGCCGCCACGCCGGCCGACGCCATGGGTTCGATGAACTCCGCCTGTCCGGCGGTGACGCCGTCGCCGCCTCCGGGCAGTTGCAGGCTGTGCGTGACGTCGTAGATCACAGGGAAGCCGAGAGATCGCAGGATCGGGAAGGCTCGCATGTCCACCACGAGGTTGTTGTAACCAAAACTGGAGCCACGCTCGGTCACGATGACGCGGGAGTTCCCGGCGCCGACCACCTTGGCAATGGCGTGACGCATGTCCGCCGGGGCGAGAAACTGGCCTTTCTTGATGTTGACGACACGGCCTGTGTGCGCAGCAGCCACGAGCAGGTCCGTCTGCCTCGACAAGAACGCCGGGATCTGCAGGATGTCCGCGATCTCAGCCGCCGGTTCGGCCTGCGATGCCTCGTGGATGTCGGTAAGGATTGGCACCTCCGCGGCTTCGCGCACACGCGCCAGCACACGCAGGCCCTCTCGCAGTCCTGGACCCCGGAAGGAGCCGGCCGATGTGCGGTTGGCCTTGTCGTAGGACGCCTTGAAAACGTACGGAACACCCGCACGCCGCGCGATATCGCGGACGGCAATCGCGGTAGACACCGCGTGGGCTTCGCTCTCGATGACGCACGGCCCGGCAATGAGCAGCAGTGGACCGCCGCTTCCGACCGTGAGGCCGCCAAACTGGACCGGCTGCACGCCGATTACCCTACCACGGAGGCGGTCGCGTGCTGACGGGCCATCACCTTGTGCGCGTGGCTGGCATCGACGAATCCCGCGAACAGCGGGTGCGGGGTCAGCGGCTTGGACTTGAACTCCGGATGGAACTGGACCGCGACATACCAGGGATGCGTCGGCAGCTCGATGATCTCGACGAACTTGCCGTCGAGCGACCGGCCGACGATCTGCAGTCCCTTGTCCGTGAGCGCTTTCTCGAACCGGCAGTTGAACTCGTACCGATGACGATGCCGCTCATGAATCACGGTGCGCCCGTACAGCTGATGGGCGCGGGATCCCGGCTCGAGCTTGCATTCGTATGAGCCGAGCCGCATCGTACCGCCCAGGTCGTCCACGCCCAGCAGGTCGCGCAGCTTGTAGATGACGTTCTGCGGCGTATCGGGCGCGCACTCGGTTGAATCAGCGTCCGCCATGGCGCAAACGTGACGTGCGTACTCCACCGCCGCCCACTGGAACCCGTAACAGATCCCGAAGTACGGAATCCCGCGCTCGCGCGCGATTTCGGCGGCTCGCATCATCCCGCGCGTGCCCCGGTCACCGAACCCGCCCGGCACGAGGATGCCGTTGGCGCCGTCCAGCAGCTGTTCGCCTCCCGGCTGTTCGAGCGCTTCAGCCTCCACCCACCGGATGTTCACGCGCAGGCGATGCATGAAGCCGCCGTGATACAGCGCCTCGTTCAGGCTCTTGTACGAGTCCTCGTAGCCGACATACTTGCCGACCACGTGGATCGTGATGTCGTCCGAGGGATTCTTGATGCGATCCACCAGGTCGGTCCACGCTTCCATGCGCGCTTCGGTCTGCGGCAGGTGGAGGCGGTTGAGCACGATGCGGTCGAGCCCCTCTGCGGCGAGCACCAGCGGCACCTCGTAGATGCTCGACACGTCCTTCGCGGTGATGACCGCCTCTTCGTCAACATCGCAGAAGAGCGCGATCTTCTGCTTGATGTCCTGATCGAGAAAGCGATCCGTGCGGCACAGCAGGATATCCGGCTGAATACCGATGGCGCGGAGGTCGCGCACGCTATGTTGCGTGGGTTTGGTCTTCAGCTCGCCGGCCGCGCCAATGAAGGGCACCAGCGTCAAGTGGATGTAGAGCGTATTCTCGCGGCCCACGTCCTGGCGCAACTGGCGGATCGCTTCGAGGAAGGGAAGGCTCTCGATGTCGCCCACCGTGCCGCCGATCTCGACGAGGACGACATCCACATCGCGCGCGACGGCCCTGATGCTGTCCTTGATTTCGTTGGTGATGTGCGGAATCACCTGGACGGTGCGGCCGAGGTAGTCGCCGCGGCGCTCTTTCTGAATGACCGAGAGGTAAATCTTGCCGGTCGTCCAGTTATTGTTTCGGCTCGTCACCTGGTTCGTGAAGCGCTCGTAATGCCCGAGGTCGAGGTCGGTCTCCGCGCCGTCGTCGGTGACGTAGACCTCGCCGTGCTGATAGGGGCTCATCGTGCCCGGATCGACGTTGATATACGGATCGAATTTCTGCAGCGCGACCTTGTAACCGTGTCCTTCAAGGAGCGCGCCGATCGATGCCGCCGCTAATCCCTTTCCAAGCGACGACACCACGCCCCCGGTGACGAGGATGTATTTGACGGGCCGCCGCGCCTGGTCGGCGCCGGCATTCTTCGTCGCATCCGTAGGCTGCTGCATCGTGTCTCCGTCTCCAGGGGTGAACCGAGGGTTGCCTGTCAGAACCCGAATGTGCGGCGCGAGTTACCCGGAGGCCGCACCGGCGCGCGCGCCCGCGTGCGTATCGCCGGCATGCCGCGCGGCAAACGCCGCGCGGACGCGTGCCAGATCCTCCGGCGTGTCCACGCCGACCGAATCGAACTTCGTTTCCACAGCCTTGATACGGATGCCGTGTTCGAGCGCCCTCAGCTGTTCGAGCGCTTCCGATCGTTCCATGGCTGTAGGCGGAAGGGCTGCGAGCCGCAACAGGCACTCGCGCCGATACACATACAGGCCCACGTGCCGCCACGCTGGGGCCGGCGGACACCCTCGTCGAGTGAAGGGAACAGGCGCGCGTGAAAAATAGAGCGCGAAATCGTCGCGATCGACGACCACTTTGGTGACGTTCGGGTTTTCCCTTTCCAGGTCGTCGGTGATCAGACGTCTCAACGTGCTCATCATCAACGTGGGATCGCTTGAAAACGGGGCCACCGCCTCGTCGATCATCGCGGGCTCGATCATCGGCTCGTCCCCTTGCACGTTGACGATGACGCCGCAGGTCAGTCCAGCCGCGATTTCCGCGATGCGGTCCGTTCCGCTCTGATGCGACACCGAGGTCATGATCGAGTGGCCCCCGAACGCCTGTACCGCGCGATGAATCCGCTCGTCGTCGGTCGCGACGATCACCGACCCGACGGAGCGCGCGGCGGCCGCGCGTCGATACACGTGCTCGATCATCGGACGGCCGCCGATCTCGGCGAGGGCCTTGCCTGGAAGACGGGACGACTCGTATCGAGCGGGGATGATGGCGACAGCGGAGACGGAAAGAGAATTTGTGGGAGGCCCGGAGCTGGAGACAGGGGGCACATCAAATCTTACCACAACTGCACGCGACTTCACGGCGGGATGACGTGACCACGGCCGTAAATCGTAGTACGATGGCCGGCGACGGCAGCGCGTCCCAGACCCCGATTACGGAAAGACTGTCATGACTCCTGCACGAGCGGCGACGTACCTCGTTGGCGCGATTCTGCTGGCGGCGTGGTTGGCTTCGGCCGCGGGAGTGGGGCGTTTGCCCCTGACGGCCGTACCGCGTCGTTCGGCGGAGGCAAGCCAACTCGACGCCATTGCGGCGAACGTCCAGTCGCAGGCGGTGCGCTTGCGGCAGCGTCTCGCAGCCGCGCCGTCTCCTCAGGCGCCAGTTCGAAACCCATTCGCGTTTGCTGCGCGGGAAGCGGTGGTCGCGCACGCCGTGGCGATTCGTCCGCAGCCGGTTGCCGCTCCCATCGTCGCGCCACCGCCAGCCGAGCCAGAGCTGGTGCTGCTCGGAGTGGCCGAACAGGGAGCGACGCGAACCGCCATGATTGGCGCCGGCGACGAGTTGCTGATGGCGACGGAAGGGCAGATCGTCGCGGGCCGATATCGAGTCTCGCGGGTGGGGGCCGACGCGATCGAGCTCGTGGACCTCGTAACCGGCGCTACGCGCCGCTTGTTCCTAAGGTCACCAGCTTGACTTCTCTGATCGCCTTCACGCCGCGCAGCTCTTCCATCGCGCGCGTGGTGTGCGCCTCGCTCCCAGGCTCCTGATCCAGGTAGACCACGCCGACCGCGCCGCCCGGGCTCCGGCCGAGCGCGAAGCTGCCGATGTTCAGGCCATGCCGCCCGAGCACCGTGCCGATCTCGCCGATGACGCCCGGCTTGTCGTCGTTCCGGATGACCATGAGCGTGCCCACCGGGTCGAGGGGCACTTCGACCTCGACCCCGTCGAGCGTCGTGAGCCGCGGGCTATCTCCCTCGAACACCGTGCCTTCGATCCAGCGTTCACCGCTCGTCGTGTGGAGCTTCACGGACAAGATGTTCGCGAACGCCAGCGGGCGTGAGCTCCGCGATTCGATCACCTCGATTCCGCGTTCTGCGGCGATGGCCCGCGCGTTGACCACCGTCACGTTCGACGACAGCATCGGACGGAGAACGCCGACGACAACCGAGCTGGCAATGAGATCGGCGTATTCGGAGACGAGCGGTCCGTAGTAGCGGATCCCAATCGCCTGGGTGCGCCCGTCGGCAATTTGAGAGACGACCATGCCGACCCGTTCGGCGAGTAGCATGAACGGCCGGACACGCGCGAACTCTTCACCACGCACGCCCCTGAAGTTCACCGCGTTACGGATTATCCCCTCGCGAAGAAAATCTTTTAGGGCAACTGCCGTCTCCAAGCCAACCTGCTCCTGCGCTTCGGTCGTTGACGCGGCAATGTGCGGAGTGGCGATCACTTGAGGCAGTTTGGCGAGCCGCCATTCGCTCGGCGGTTCGGTCTCGAACACGTCGAGCGCCGCCCCAGCGACCTGACGAGACTCGATCGCGTCTGCCATGGCGTTTTCGTCGATCAGCTCTCCGCGCGCCGTGTTCACGATTCGGACACCGGCCTTGCAGCGCGCCAGGCGACTCGCGTTGAACAGGTGACGCGTCTCGGGCGTCGAGGGGAGATGGAGCGTGATGTAGTCGGACGTCGCGCACAGATCGTCGAGAGAGAGCAACCGTATTCCGAGCGTGCCGGCGACTTGTTCCGATATGAACGGGTCGTGCGCGACGAGACTCATTCCAAACGATCGGGCCCGTGCGCCAACTTCCTGGCCAATCCGGCCAAGACCGACGATGCCGAGCGTTTTTCCACGCAGTTCTTCGCCGGTCAGTTTCTTTTTCTCCCAGACGCCCCGTTTCATCGACGCATCCGCGGCCGGGATCATACGCGCGAGCGACAGCATGAATGCCACGGCAAGCTCCGCGACGCTGATGCTGTTGGCGCCGGGCGCGTTCATCACGACGATGCCGCGCTCGGTTGCCGCCGGCACATCGACATTGTCCACGCCCGTGCCGGCGCGCGCGATGACTTTGAGTTGAGGCGCCGCCGCCATGAGGACGGCCGTGACCTTGGTCGCGCTGCGGACGACAAGCCCGTCAGCGTGTGCCAAGTCGCCCGCCAGCTCCTCGTCGGAGCGACCGCTGCGGGCATCGATGGTCCATCCTGGTACGCTCCGGAGCAATTCCACGGCGGAAGCGGGAAGCTGATCGGCGATGACGATGTGCATGATTTCTGTCTGTCAGTATAATGTCGTGTTTTGACGATCCCGAAGCACACGCTCGCGTCAGTGCGCGCACCATGATGGTGCAAACCGCTCGAAACTGCCGATTGACGCGGGGCGATGTGCACGGCAGCGTTCGATTTCCACAAGCTTTTCCACAGTTTCTGTGAAGATCGCGTGATGCCGTGACGGTGATGTGACCTAAAGCTGCTTATGCCTACGTTTACCATTCTCAAAGCGCCCGAAAAGGGCACCGCGATCACCCGGACGAACGGCCGCCTCATCGTGCCGGACGATCCCATTATTCCTTTTATTGAAGGCGACGGCACAGGGCCCGACATCTGGCGCGCCAGTGTGCGCGTGTTCGACGCCGCCGTCGCCAAGGCGTTCGGCGGGAAAAAACGTATCGAGTGGTTCGAAGTGCCGGCCGGCCAAAAGGCGAAAGACCAGCACGGGGAGTGGCTGCCACACGACACCCTGGAAGCGGTCCGCACCTACAAGGTTGCGATCAAGGGGCCGCTTACGACCCCCGTGGGCGGGGGTATCCGCAGCCTGAACGTGACACTCCGGCAGGTGCTGGATTTGTACGCCTGCGTCCGGCCGGTGCGCTATTTTGCCGGCACACCCGCGCCCGTCACCCACCCGGAGCGCATGGATGTCGTCATCTTCCGCGAGAACACCGAGGATGTCTACGCCGGTATCGAATGGGCCAAGGGGACGCCCGAGGCGCAGAAGATCATCACATTCCTCGAGAAGGAAATGGGGCAGCGCGTGCGGCCCGATTCGGGGATCGGCATCAAGCCCATCTCCGAAACAGGCACGAAGCGGCTCATGCGCATGGCCGTCCAGTACGCGATCGACAACAGACGCCGGTCCGTCACGATCGTCCACAAGGGGAACATCATGAAGTTCACCGAGGGGGCGTTCCGCGACTGGAGCTACGAGGTGGCGAAGGCGGAATTTCGCGACCGAATTGTGACGGAAGAAGAGGTTGGCAACGGCGCGTCGAAGGAAGGCAAGGTCGTCATCAACGATCGCATCGCGGACAGCGTGTTCCAGCAGATCCTGACGCGGACGGCGGAGTACGACGTGTTTGCCACACCGAATCTCAACGGTGACTACCTGTCGGACGCGTGTGCCGCACAGGTCGGCGGGTTGGGCATTGCTCCTGGCGCGAATATCGGCGACGACATTGGATTCTTCGAGGCGACGCACGGCACCGCGCCAAAGTACGCGGGCAAGGACGTCATCAACCCGGGATCCGTCATCCTGTCCGGCGTGATGATGTTCCGCTACCTGGGCTGGAGCGCGGTGGCGGATCTCATCGAGCACGGGCTCGAGAAGACCATCAGGCAAAAAAAGGTCACCTACGATCTGGCGCGGCAGATGGAGGGGGCCACCGAGCTGAAGACGTCCCAGTTCGCGGATGCCATCATCGCGAACATGTAGCGTCCGGTTTCCGCCGGAGTTTTCGAGGAATTCATGAATAGAAAGGTCACAGTGGTGGGAGGCGCCGGCAACGTCGGCGCGACGGTGGCGCGCGCGATTGCCGACAAGGAGCTCGCGGACGTCGTCATTATCGACATCGCGGACACGAAGGCGGCGGGCGTGGGGCTGGACATGCTGGAGGCGTGTCCAATCGAGGGCTCCGACTCGCGCGTCGTGGGATACGGCGCGAACGAGGAAGGGTGGGCCGCGACCACGAACTCCGATGTCGTCGTCATCACCTCCGGGGTGCCGCGGAAACCCGGGATGAGCCGCGACGATCTGCTGAACGTCAACTACAAGATCATGCAGTCGGTGACCGAGCAGATCGTGAAGCACTCGCCGAACACGATCATCGTGCCGGTGGCCAATCCGCTCGATGCGATGTGCCAGGCGGTGTACCGGCTGAGCGGGTTCCCGCGCGAGCGCGTCATCGGCATGGCCGGCGTACTGGACTCGGCGCGCATGCGTACTTTTATCGCAATGGAGACCGGCGTCTCGGTCGAGAACGTGCACGCGTTCGTGCTGGGCGGCCACGGCGACACGATGGTGCCGCTGCCGCGCTACTCGACCATCGCCGGCATTCCGCTGCCGGATTATCCTGGCCTGACCGCCGAGAAAATCGCCGCGATCAGCAGGCGCACGGCTGAGGGGGGCGCCGAAATCACGAAGCTCGTCGGCACGAG
>JANNHC010000115.1:0-2838 GCA_031404215.1 Acidobacteriota bacterium | reverse complement strand
GTCCTTCGGCCTCCAGCCGGAGTCCTTGAGCTGCTGATCGACCCATCCTCGCGCGACCATCATGTCTCGACGCCCCATGAAGGCCCGCACACCGAGCGCGGTGCCGGCGGTGGCGAGCAGCGCGCCGGCGAGTCCGCCGCGGCGAACCCCGAACATCGCGAGCGCGGCGCCGCATCCGACAGCCATCCAGCGCTCCTGGTCGTACTCCGAGAGTCTTGAGCTGAGGCTTGGCCTATCCCAGACGCTCTTGTCACTGCGCGGCAACGTCAGGTTCATCGATCCATCGGACATTTTCATTTTCCTTTCGACGCTATCACTTCTGGGGCTCGGGGTTCCAAGGGCTCAAGGCTCAGGCCCAACTGGTCACCCATCGGTAGTTGGCTGCACAAGGCATGCCCGGGCTGGACGCTGGGAGCCGAGAGCGGGAGCTAGAATGCTCCATGCTTCGAACTGCAGTATCTCTGGTCATCGGAAGTATCGCCGCCGCGGGCGCATTTCAGCCGGCTCAGCAGTTCGATGTCGTGATTCGAAACGGTCGCGTCATGGATGGGACAGGTAATCCCTGGCTGCGCGCAGATGTGGGTATTCGAGGGGATCGAATAACGGCCATCGGGCGCCTTTCCGGGGCCCAGGCCAGAACCACGATCGACGCGGCGGATCGGCTCGTGACTCCTGGCTTCATCGATGTGCACTCACATGCGGCGGAAGGCCTTGTTCGTGCGGGTCTGCGGCAGGCACAGCCGCTCCTCGCCCAAGGCATCACGACGATCGTCGCGAACCCGGATGGCGGCGGCGACGTGGACCTTGCGGCGCAGCGCGCCCGCCTCGAGGCCGGAGGCCTCGGGCCGAACGTCGCGCTGCTTATCGGGCACGGCAGCGTGCGCGGGGCTGTGTTAGGCACGGAGAATCGCGCGCCAACCTCGGACGAGATCGAGAAGATGCGTACGCTCGTCCGCCAAGGTATGCAGGCAGGCGCCTTCGGCCTCTCGAGTGGTCTGTTCTACACGCCAGGCAGCTATGCGAAGACGGAAGAGGTGATCGCGCTGGCGGCGGCCGCCGGAGAGTTCGGGGGACTGTATACGAGCCACATTCGCGACGAAGGGGACTACGGGATCGGTGTCGCGGCGGCGGTGGACGAAGTGATCCGGATCGCAGACGAGGCACACGTCGTCGGGATCGTGACGCACATGAAGGCGCTTGGCCCCGACAACTGGGGCCTGGCGGTGTCTCTCACAACGCGCATGGGCGAGGCGCGCGAGAGAGGCGTGCAGGTGTTCGCGGATCAATACGCGTATGAGGCGTCGTCCACATCACTGCGCGCGGCGCTTCTGCCCGGCGGCATTCCTGTCCCGGTGGCGGGAGACAAGGGGATGCGAACCGAAGTTGAGCCGGTCGTCCGAGAACATGTGCGGCGCCGAGGTGGCGCGGCGGCGATCGTGATCGCGTTTTACGGCGCGGACCCGTCACTGGAAGGCAAAAGCCTCGCCCAGGTTGCGCAGGACCGTGGCGTAACCGCCGAGACCGCGGCGCTCGACCTCATGGCTGCCGGGAACGCGTCCATCGTGTCGTTCAATATGTCCGAGGCGGACATCGAACACATCATGCGTCAGCCCTACACGATGACGTCGAGCGACGGCGGCCTGGTGCTGCCGACTGAGGGGAAGCCGCATCCGCGCAACTACGGCGCCTTTGCGCGCAAACTCGCGGTGTACGTGCGCGAGCGGAAGACGATCTCCATCGAAACCGCCGTGCGTTCGATGACCAGCCTGCCGGCAACGGTGTTCGGAATCAAGGAGCGTGGGATGATCCGCGAGGGAGCCTTCGCCGATATTGCCGTGTTCGATCCCGGAAAGATTCGCGACGTCGCGACCTATACAGAGCCGCACCGGCTCGCCGAGGGCATGACCTGGGTGCTCGTCAACGGCGTCGTCGCAATTCAGGATGGTACGTTCACGCCGTCGCTATCAGGGAGGGTCCTCAGGAAGTAGCGGCGTGCTTGACGAGGTAGGCCTTCAATTTGAGCTTGCGCTGGGCGCTTTGGGACGTCATGCACCGCACGGTGCCGAAAATCGGGCGTTCGGGCCAGGGCCGGTCGTAGAGCCCCAGGACCCATCCGTAGCTTGCAGAAGACACCGGATCTCGGCCGTCGAGCGAATACCGATTCATCAAATGTTCCATGTAGCCGAGGGCGTCGGCAGGATTGCGGCACCACTCGAGGATTTTTTTCCCCCAGAGCATGCGCATGTATCCGTGGAACCAGCCTTCCGATTTCAGCTGTCGCATCGCGGCGTTCCACACCTCGTCGTGCGTGCCGGCCGCCTCCAGCGTGTCGAGGTTGTAGACGTAAGGATGCGGATCGGATCGGTGCGCGTCCAGTGTCTGCCGCGCCCAAGACGGCAACTTGTCATAGCTGCCGTATGCCGGCGTATGGTGCGCGCCGTTGAATGCCAGCTCGCGCCAGACGACGATCTGATCCAGGAACATCTCCGCTGACGGAGAGACACCCCACCAGCCTTCGCGCGCGCCGCTCGCCCCGGGCCCCAGCTTGCGCGTCGTCCAGCGCTCGGACGTCATTACGGCAGAGAACACCTCGTGCGCTGAGATGTGTCCGAAATGCAGGTACGGGGAGAGGCGGCTGGTCCCATCGAGATCCGGATGATTGTGATCATCGCCGTACTGCTTCAGTCGTTCGTCGATGAACCGGCGCAGCGTTGCGCGGCCCTGCTCGCTTCCGCCGCGCATGGAGACCGGCCGCACGGCATGATCGACGGGGAGAGACGCGAGGAGGGAGCTGGTGCCTTTCAGCATCGTCCCGCCGGCCGCTGGCCAACTCGATAC
>JANNHC010000114.1:0-1784 GCA_031404215.1 Acidobacteriota bacterium | reverse complement strand
GCGCTTGACGCGATCGGGGTCGACGTCGGCGTTGTAAACAAAAGCCCGCCACATGACGATGCCGCCGTGGGGGGCGAGTGCGTCGGCGAGGAGGTTGGCGCCGTCGGCATGCGTGCGCCCGTAGTCCTGCGGCCCGGGCTGCCCTTCGCTGTTGGCCTTGACGACGAAGCCGCCGAAGTCGGGGATGAGTTTGTAAATCTCCTCGACCTTGGCGTGCCACCACTGCGCGACCGCCGGATCGAGGGGATCGTTGGTCGCCAGGCCTCCGATCTGTTTCGGGGCGGCGAAGTTGGCCGCCAGATACACGCGGATGCCGTATGGACGGAGGAGGTCGGCGATGGCGGCCGACTTCTCGAGCAGCGGCGCGGTCAGCGATTGCGGGTTGGCGTTGACGCTGTTGATGACGCTCCCGTTGATCCCGATCGACGCGTTGGCGCGCGCGTAGTCCCGCACCCTTGCGTCATCTCGATTGGGCCACCACAGCGAGCGGCCGGCGTAGCCGCGCTCGATGCTGCCGTCAAGGTTGTCCCAGTGATTGAGCAGCCGGCGCGCCATGCGCGGGCGCCCGGCGATGTTGAGATTGCTGACCCGTTGCCGGGTCTGCATCAAGCGGAGGAAATGAAACGCGCCATACAGTGCGCCCTTCTCGCCGGTCGACGCGATCACGGTCGCGGCGCGGCCGCCGACGATCGTGGAACGAATGATATATCCCTCGTCGCCGAGAGGCGCGAGAGCGCCGGCCCAGCCGAGCGCCGCCACCGGCGGGGACGTCCTGGGGGTGCCGACGATCACCGCTCCCGCCGATCGAGAGCGCTCCACCCGTGGCACGGCGAGACCAAGCAGTCCGCTCAGCCCGCGCGTCAGCTCCGCGGCGATGATCTCGCTGGTCTCCGATCCCGGCGGCACCACGATTGCGGTCGCCGCGCGGCGGTAGGCCGCGCGCTGGACCGGATCGTCCACGGCGGTGTAGCGGAGCCAGAGGTCGTAGCCGGTTTCGGCGCGCACGGTCGCGCCCTGGCCCAGCGTGGCCAGGACGACGAATGCGGCCAGGACTCTATGCATGATGAGCCGGATTATATGGCCACCGCGGGCGGATATAATCCCCGCGCACCACAATGCCACTGCCTTCCGGAACGCGGCTTGGTATCGGAACCTCGTCAAGCGAATAGCTGAAGAACTTTGGAACTCCGCCGCGACTTGAGACGGCGGAAACCTTAGGACGCGGCCGCCCGCCTCGTGCGCGGCGGACGTATGGCCTCCCGTGCGCCGGGAATCGTCATCTTGGCCATGTCCAGCGGGAGCCGCGGCATGTACTTGTCACGCGCCTCCTGCAGGTCCTCGAGGATCTCTTGCACGAGTCCCAACGGCGAGACGACGCGGGCCATCGGGCCGAGGCTGTGGATCCAGCTGCGGAGCGGGCGGTCGTTGCAGACGCAGAGCCGTAGGACCAGCGAGCCGTCCGCGCGCTCGACGATCTCCTGCGAGCGGTGCCACTCGCGTTCCTTCACGTAATCGGCCCCACGCGCATCAATCTCAATCTCGATCAGCTCAGGGCTCCCCGTGTGCACTCCGAGCGAGTTCGCGAAGGGTTCCGGCGGCAGCGGCCGTGGCTCGAACTGTTCGTCCATCACCGAAAGGGTTCGGATCCGTTCAATGGCGAACGTTCGCATCTCCGAATACTCGGGCACATACGCCGTCAGGTAGATCCCGCCTGCCGCGTACGACAGGCGCAGCGGTTCGACGACGTAGTCTTTTGTGCGGCGTGAGGAGAGGGAGTTGTAGCG
>JANNHC010000113.1:0-7380 GCA_031404215.1 Acidobacteriota bacterium | reverse complement strand
GCGGCGCTGGCCTCGGGGCTGGCCGGAGCAGCCACGCTCGCGCTGCTTTTACCACCGTCCGCCGGGTGGGGTGCACCCTCCCTCGCGGCCCTGCTCGCGCTCACCGCGGTGGCGATCGTCACGTTCCTCCCGGTGCAACGTCCCGCCGAGTCGTGGGGTGCCTTCGCGAGCATCCCGCGCCTCGTGCTGATGACCGCCCTCGTGTGGACGGCGCTCGGCGTTGCCGTCGCGCTGCCTGTGACCCTGCTGCTGGACGCTGCGCACGTGGACGGATCCGTGCTGGCCACGATCCGCACGGCCATGCTCGTGATCGCCACGCTGGCTCTCGCCCGCGCCGCACGTCACGCCAGCGGCCGCGAGGCCGGGTGGCTCGTCTACCCGCTCATCGTCCTCACCGGCATGAAGCTCATGTTCGCGGATTTTCCGCAGGGGCGACCGGCGACGCTGTTCGCCGCGCTGGCGCTGTACGGCTTCGCGCTGATAGCCGCACCGCGCATGCTGCGGCGAATGACACCGCCGATTGCGACTGCTGTTCGCGTCGGGCAGATCGAATCGCCTCGTGCATCGACCACAAACACTGCCGCGATCGAAGGGGTGGGCCGGAAGTAGACGAGACACGCTACTGCTTGCCGCGGGTCAATCCGCGGCGGGCCGAACCAGTGTGAGCAACGACGCGTCTCGGTGACCGCGGCCTGGCCCCCATCCCGTAATCCTCGCGTCCCAGGCCGACAACGGCCGTCGGCGCCCTGAATCGTGGAATACTGCACCAGCGGGGTCGCCGGCCGCAGCTCTCACTGGCCGTCGGCTAAGCCGGTGATCACCGCCTCGGTACACCTATTTCTGGCAGGATTAGGACACAAATGAGACGAAACTGGCGCATTCTCCTCTTTGCCACCATCGTCTTCCTTGCGGTCGTCGTGCCCTCGGCCGTCCGGTTCTATACAGACTGGCTGTGGTTCGGCGAAACGGGCTACCAGGATGTCTTCGTCACAACGCTTGTGGCTCAGGGCACGCTCGGCGGCGCGGCCATGGCTCTGGCCTTCGGCGTTCTGGTGCTCAACATCCGGATCGCGCTGCGAGCGCTGTCGATCCGGACGCTGGTTGTGACAACCCGCGAGGGACCGATCTCGATCACCGTCGAGCGCCGAAGCGTCCAGGCGGTCGGCACAGCGCTGGCCGCCGTGATCGCGCTGCTGTGCGGGCTGTATGCCTCGAGCCAGTGGCAGGAGTGGCTGCTGTTCCGGCACGCGCAGCCGTTCGGTGAAGTGGACCCTGTGCTCGGCAGGGACATCAGCTTCTACATCCTCCGGCTCCCCTTCCTGGACCTGCTCCGCGGGTACCTGCTCGCCCTGATCGTGCTTTCGGGCGCAGCTGCCGTTGCGGTGTACGCCATGGCCGGCGCGATCGACGTCAATCTGATCCGCGGCGGCCGGAGTGTCGACTTGATTCGCGGCCTCCGGATTGTCGCTCCGGCAAAGCGGCACCTGGCCGCGCTTGCCGCCGCCCTGCTGCTCGTTCTGGCGTTCGGGGCGTACCTCGACGTGCCCCGGTTGCTCATCACACCGGCCGGCATCGTGCACGGCGCCGCGAATGTCGACGTCGCAGTCCGGATTCCGGCATTGCGCGTGCTGATGGTCGCCGCGCTCGCCGGGGCGGCGCTGGCACTCTCTCAGATGGCGGTCGCGTCCTGGTGGCCGATCATGACCGCGGCCGCCCTCTACATCGGCGTGACCGCCGCGGGATCGATAGGGGCGGCAGTGATGCACCGGTTCGTCATCGCGCCGAACGAGCAGGCCCGCGAGACGCCCTTCATCGAGCACAACATCAACGCCACCCGAAAGGCGTTCGCGCTGGACGCTGTCGAAGAGCGCGAGCTGACGGGCGACACGCTGCTCACGCGCGCGAACATCGAGGCGAACGATGCCACCCTCGGGAACGTCAGGCTCTGGGACCCTGAACCCCTGCTGCAGACCTTCGCGCAAATCCAGGAGATTCGCACGTACTACGACTTCGTCTCAGTCCACAACGATCGGTACATGATCGACGGTCAGTACCGCCAGATCATGGTGTCGGCCCGCGAGCTGGACTCTCAGAGCCTCCCGAACCGCAACTGGATCAACGAGCACCTGACGTTCACCCACGGCTATGGGCTCACGCTGGGACCGGTGAATCAGGTCACACCGGAAGGCCTGCCGGTGCTGTTCATCAAGGATCTGCCGCCGCAGTCGTCGGTGAACCTCACGGTCGACGAGCCGAGCATCTATTACGGGCAACGGTCGAACGACTATGTGTTCGTCCGGACGAACGCTCGCGAGTTCCACTACCCGAAGGGCGAGGATAACGTTTACAAGACGTACGAAGGCACGGGCGGAGTCCCCGTGGCAGGCTTCTTCCGGCGACTGCTTTTCAGCATCCGGTTCCGCTCATTCAAGGTCCTGTTGAGCAACGACATCACGAACGAGAGCCGCGTGATGTTCCACCGGCAGCTGTCGGAGCGGATCGCGCGGATCGCCCCGTTCCTGCGTTACGATCCGGATCCGTACCTCGTCATCTCGAACGGCCGTTTGTTGTGGCTCCAGGATGGCTACACATCGAGCCGCCGCTATCCCTATTCCACACCGGCGGCGAACGGGGTCAACTACATCCGCAATTCGGTAAAGGCCACCGTGGACGCCTATCACGGCACGGTCGCCTTCTATCTGATCGACCAGAAGGATCCGATCGCCTTGACGTACCAACGCATCTTCCCGAGTCTGTTCCGGCCGCTCGCCGACATGCCGGAGGACATGCGCACGCGGCTGCGTTATCCGGAAGGCATCTTCGCCCTCCAGGCAGCGATGTACGCCACCTACCACATGACGAATCCCGCGGTGTTCTACAACAAGGAGGACCTGTGGGAGGTTCCGACAATGGACGCCACGCCTCAGCCGCAGGTCATGCAGCCCTACTACACCATCATGAGACTGCCTGGCGAACAGGCGCCGGAGTTCATTCAGATGCTGCCGTTCGCACCGGCCCGCAAGGACAACCTCGCTTCGTGGATGGTCGCGCGCAGCGACGGCGAGCACTACGGCCGCCTGCGGGTCTTCACCTTCCCGAAGCAGAAGGTGGTGTTCGGACCACGGCAGATCGTGGCGCGGATCAATCAGGACCAGGCGATCGCGCCCCAGATCACCCTCTGGAACCAGCAGGGCTCTGAAGTGCTCCACGGCACGCTGCTCGTCATTCCAATCGAAGAATCGCTGCTCTACATCCAACCGCTCTACCTTCGCTCGGCCGGGGGGCGCATTCCGGAGCTGAAACGCGTGATCGTCGCGCACCAGAACCAGATTGTGATGGAGGAGACCCTCGAGAAGGCGCTCGAGCGGCTCTTCCCCGGCGGTACGGAGCGCGCGGCGCGGCCAGCGCCGCCGGTCGTGCAGCCGGGCACCGGGATCGCCTCGCGCCCGGCGCAGCACGACGAGCTGTTGGCGAGCGCACGCGAGCATTACCGGCGCGCGCTCCAGGCGCAGCGGGAGGGCAACTGGGCCCTCTATGGTGAGGAGATCCGGAGGCTCGGCGAAGTACTCAACCAGATCAGCAAATAGCTGAGCGGTCTCAGGAGGTTTCCCCGCCGCCGCTGCACATCGAGCGCACCGCTTCAAGGATCGCCGCGGCGTCGATCGGTTTCGACACGTGCTGGTCGAAGCCGGCCGCCAGCGTGCGTTCACGATCCTGGCTGCTCGCGTAAGCCGTCACGGCTGCGGCGGGTAAGTGCTGCCGGGTCTGCGCCTCGCGCGTGCGTATCTCACGAATGAGCGCATACCCATCCGCACCAGGCATTCCGATATCCGCGAGGAGCACATCCGGCCGCGATTCCTCGAGGGACTGTAAAGCCTCGCGAACGGACGCCGCCACCCGCACACTTGCGCCAGCCGTGATCAGAATCGTTGCGATCAGTTCACGGGCATCGTCGTCGTCGTCCACAACGAGGGCGCGACAACCCTCCAATGAGACAGTGTGATTGAACTGAGATCCATCGCCGCTAATGAGGTGCGGCGCCTCCCCATCAGCCGCAGGCGTGCGATCTGGATTCATCCTCGGCAGCTCGATCGTGAACGTGGAGCCCTTCCCCAGCCCCCCGCTTTCTGCGCGTACCGTGCCACCGTGGAGTTCTGCCAGGTGTCGAACGATAGCCAGGCCCAGCCCAAGCCCTCCATGCTGCCGGCTGACCGATCCATCGGCCTGGCGAAAACGCTCGAACACGTGCGGGAGGAATGCCGGATCGATACCCTCGCCGTCGTCTGCGACCCGTATACCCACACCGTCGTTTCCGGCATCGAAGAGTTCAACGTCAACCACGCCACCTGACGGCGTGAACTTGACGGCGTTTGCCAACAGATTCCAGATGATCTGTTGCAGTCGTGGAGAGTCGCCTTCCGTCAGTCGCGCGGACCCGCGAGGCGGGAGCGAAGCTGGATCTTCTTCGCCTCCGCCGCGGGCCGTACGGAATCCAGCGCCGCTCCGATCACCGAGCCGAGATCCACCGGCCGGACATCGAGTGTCAGGCCACCCGTAATGATCCGAGAGACATCCAGGATGTCGGCAACGAGTTGTACTTGCAGATGGGCATTCCGGTCGATGACCTGGAGAGCACGCTTGGTACTTCGCTCGTCCATCGTGCCGTCGAGCAGCATCCGGGTCCAGCCAACGATGGCATTCAAGGGCGTGCGCAATTCGTGGGACAGGGTGGCCAAAAAATCATCCTTCGCCCGGTTGGCCGTCTCGGCTTCGCGGCGAGCGATCGATTCCCGCTCCAACAGCAGTTCTCGTTCCCTCTCAGCTTGCGCACGTTCCGTCAAATCCCGTACAAACCCGGTGAATCTGGGCGGATCATCGTCGGGCACGCGTGTGATCGAGACTTCGACCGGGAATTCCCGCCCGTCCGCATGGCAGGCGGTCGTCTCGATGCGACGATCGATGAACGGTCCCTGGCCTGTGGCCAGGTAGCGGAGCAACCCACCTCGATGGCTGTCGCGAAGTCCGCGCGGAATCAAGAGGTCGGCGAGTTCTCGACCGAGCGCCTCTTTCCTGGAGTAGCCGAACGTGCGCTCCGCGGCCGTGTTGAATTCCGTAATCGCTCCCTGATGATCCATGCCAATGATCGCATCCAGTGCGCTATCCAGAATGGCGCCCGTACGTCTTTGACCCTCCAGGAGCGCGGTTTCCCCGCGCTTGCGACCTATGAACTGCCCGACTTGATTCCCGACGGTCGACATCGTCCGAAGCAGGTCTGTATCAGGAGCCGCGACGGTGTGGGTGAAACACTCGATCACGCCAAGCATTTCGTCGTCGAGACAAATCGGAAAGGCGAACGCGCCATGGAGGCCAACCTCGCGTGCGACAGGGGCGCGAGGAAAGTTGGAATCGCGAACAACGTCTTCAATCCACGCGGCCTTGCCCGAGGCCCACACACGTCCGGGAAGGCCGATACCGGACGGAAAGAGCGTGTCCTCTGTCGCCACGCGAAATGCCGAGGTACGTGTTCCGGCGCCAGTCCACACGGAGAGGCAACGGAGTCGCTGCGCGCCGTGATCGACGAGCCACAGCGCACCCATCTGCCACTCGAGGTTTTCGCAAATGGCTCGCAGGATGGCTGGCCCCGTCTGCGTCAGATTCGGCGCGCCAGCCAGAACTTCGCCGACCGCGTACGCGGCAGCTCGCCGACGCTCGCTCGTCTTTCGCTCCGCAATCGCGGCTGCGAGGAGAAGGCCAGTCCCTGACAGCACTCCCATGAACACTTGGAGGAGGATCAGACTCTGATGCACCGCGGGGCCGGCAAACGGACCTGCGCCACGAACGGTGTTCCAGATTGTTACGCCCGAGGCGGCGAGCACGACGAGCGCGGTGGTCGGTTGTCCAAGCCGCACTGCCGCGACGATGACCAAGGCAAAAATGACGTACTCGAGCGGATGCTGTCCGGTCATGGGATCGAACACGCCACTGAACACAACCTGCGTCAACACCGCGGCGCCAATCACGAAGAGGCATGTTTCGACCCAGTCTCGTCGCGACCATGCCGCCGTCTTACGTGCGGTCGTCAGGAGTACGGGGGCGATGACGAGCGTTCCGAGCGCATCGCCTAACCACCAGTCGGACCATAGTTCGGCCAAACGGGTCCACGGCTGAACGCCGGCGCTGCAGAGCATCGTCACTCCGATAGTGGCGCTGATTGCCGAGCTCATCACGGCACCGACGACGATGAATGCCACCACATCGGGGACTCGCCGGAGCGTCGGATCGAAGGCTGGCAGTCGCCGCAGGACCCATGTTGCCGCGAGCGCCTCAAGCGTGTTCCCAGTGGCTATGCCAGCGGCAGCCCACAGCGGAGCCGCTGTGCCTGAATTTGCGACGAACGCTCCGAGCCAGATTGCTGGCCACAGCGAGCGGCCCCAAAGGAGGAGAGCCGCGAGAGCGATTCCCGTCGGGGCCCATACCGTTGTGACCTGCTCCGCAACAAATGCAAGCCGGAACCCCAATCGAGCAGCAATCACGTACGCGACGGCCACAGCCAGCCCGGTTCCAATCAGTCGACGAACGTCACCGGTCTCTGTTGGAGATACCACGATCACGCTCGAAAGGTCAGAAGTGGGCGCGCGAGCTGCTCGTCACTCGCCAGGTCCAAGTTCGCCCACACGACCGCCCCGACCGTCCCCGCGAGCAGTGGAAGGGAGTTGTCGAACATGACATTGGCCAGGGTGGTTCCTCCGTGGGTCATTGCAGCATTCTGACGTGAATAGGCCGCCCAGTGAAACGTCGAAGGGTTGCGTCCAACGGTTTGCTAGGGAGACCGTTGCAAATGACTGGACCGCTCTGACTGAACTCGGAGCGCCCGTTCGCCATCACGTCTGACGATTTTGCAGGATGCCTCGCTGAGCTCATGCCGGTAAGCCACGGCTGACCAGGCACTTGCGAAATATGCGACGGTGAGAAGAAACCGCTGCCCGTTCGCGAGAGTCCGGCGCGCTATATACTGCGCGCTATCTCGCGTTCAGGGCGCGCCCCCGGGCGTCCGGGAAGCGAAAGGGAGGCGGCATGACACCGACGCGAGTGGTCGTCCTGGCAGCGGCCTGTGTGCTGGCTGCGGGAGCATTCGTGGCCACAGCCGTCGAGCAGACGGCGGCCGTGCGCATCACGAAGGACCCGCAGGGCTACTGGTTTTCTGAGGCGGACACCAGGGTTCTGTTCTATCAGGCCGAGCGCAAGGCGCTCCCTGATGGCCGGGCCGCGCGGTCGAACTACTTCCATCCGCTCCACGATCTCGACGGCACCGTCGTAACCGAGGATTTCCCCGGCGATCACATCCATCACCGCGGTATCTTCTGGGCCTGGCACCAGGTT
>JANNHC010000112.1:0-5666 GCA_031404215.1 Acidobacteriota bacterium | reverse complement strand
GATGCCGGCCCCTGGCCGGCAAGTAGCCAAGTCACGAGATCGGGCAGATACAAACAACGCCTGATCTTTTCGTTGCTTGTATCTGCCCGGTCTCGTGACTTGGCTTCCGCGCGCAGCGCGGATCGGCGGATCCCGCGGTGGCCATTCCCCGCGCACCTCTGCGCGAGATCGCCCTCCGGTCCAGGTGTGCTCTGCGGCCTCCGCGCGAGGTCGTTCAACATGACGGACCCCCCGAATCAGGACCCGAGAACCAACTGGGCGGATTCTACGCTGCGAAACGCGGCACGCCGCGCGTTTCACACGCTTCCCAAAAACACGCGTCCGCCCTAAGATGCAGCAGTCCCGACCGTTCCCGGAGGAAGCATTCATGAGCCGAAGACTTGTCGCAGCCGCCATCGCGATGTGCGCGGCGGCGCTCCTACCCGTTGCGCCCGGCGCACAGAGTCGTCCGGGAAAGGCCAGCTGGCTGACCGACGGCGCTGATCCACAACGAACGTCGTGGCAGAGAAATGAGACGATCCTCAGCCCGTCCAGCGTCAAGAACATGAAGCTGCTGTGGATAGTGCAGACGGACAACAAGCCGCGACAGATGCACAACCTGTTTGCCCCCCTCATCGTGCCGGACGTGCAGACGGCGCAGGGTCCGCGCGAGATCGCCGTCGTGGCCGGCATCTCCGACAACCTCTACGGCATCGACGTGGAGAAGGGGACGCAGATCTGGAAGCGGCATTTTGACAGCACGTTCGAGGAACCGGCCGGGGGCCGTGGGTACGGTCCCCTCTGCCCGGGCGGTCTGACGGCCACGCCCGTCATCGCCCCGATGGACGTGCCAGGCAAGTATAAAATTTACGCCATTTCCTGGGACGGCCGGCTCCGGCAGCTCGACGTCGCGACGGGCGAAGATCTCGCGCCAGCCGAGCTGTTTCTGCCGTCGAACGGCAAGCCGTACTCGCTCAATCTGCACAACAACGTGCTGTACACGACGACGGCGCAGGGATGCGGCGGAAATCCGAACCAGTTTTATGGCTACGACCTTGAAACGAAAAAAGTCGGCAGCTACAACCCGGGCAGCGGCGGCCTGTGGCCGCGACTGGGCCCCTCTATCGGCAAGGATGGCACGGTGTACGCCGGAAGCGGCGACGGTGACTACCTGCCCGAACAAAAGATCTACGGACAGGCCATCATCGGCGTCAGCCAGAACCCGCAGACCAAGGCGCTGGATCTGAAGGACTGGTTCGCGCCCGTGAACGCCGACTGGCTCAGAAAGCGCGACCTGGACATGAACGTCACCGGGCCCCTGTTCGACTACAAGGGCAAGGAATACACCGTTCAATCGAGCAAGGAATGCCGCATCTGGCTGCTCGATACGAGCGCGCTCGGTGGCGAGGATCACCGCACGCCGGTCCACCACACACCGCTGGTGTGCAACGAGGAAGTGCATTTCGCCGCCGCCGGCATCTGGGGCGCGCTCTCGACGTACCTCGATCCAGCCGGTACGCGATGGATTTACATGCCGTTCTGGGGGCCGAAGCATTCGAAATTCAAAGCGCCCCTCGAGTATGGCCAGATCGTCCATGGCGCGATTGCAGCCTTCAGGCTCGAGGACAGGAACGGCAAGCCGCAGCTCGTGCCGGCCTGGCTCTCACGCGACATGCCCCAGGCCGATCCTGCGGTTGTTGCCAACGGTGTGGTGTTCGGGTTCGGCAGCGGCGAAGACGCGACCCAGTCAACGGCCGACGCCGGTCTCGCCTTCAACACCGCCGCAAACCGCATTGCCCGTTCGACGCACGCGGTGCTCTACGCGTTCGACGCCAAAACAGGGGAGGAACTCTGGTCGAGCGGCGATCAGATCACCTCGTTCAACCACTTCACGAGTTTGTCGGTCGCGAATGGCCGCGTATACATCAGCACGTACGACGGCAAGCTGTACGCGTTCGGCATCGATCGATCGGCCGGCACGAAGTGACGGGAGACGACATGAAACGAACCATCGCCGCCGCGGGTCTCGCAACCCTGGCCATCACGACCGCCGCCCTGCTGCACGCACAGGGCCGCGAATGGACGACCGCCGCGTTCGACGCCCAGCGCACCGGGTGGGTCAGGACCGACGCGCGCCTGACCAAGGATGCCGTCCAGAAGGGAGACTTCAAGTTCCTGTGGAAGGCCAAGTTCCACAACGACGCGCGCGAGTTGAATTCGTTGACGCCTCCCATCATCCTTGACCGTTTGATCGGATACAGGGGTTTCAAAGCGCTCGGTTTCGTGGGCGGCAGCGGCGATCGCGTGTTCGCCATCGACACCGATCTCGCGAGGCCCTACTGGACCACGCATTTGACTTACTCCGCGGCGACGGGGGGCCAGCCTCCGAGCTCGTGGGAATGTCCGGGCGGCCTGATCGCGATGCCGGCGCGGCGCACGGTGCTCGCACCCCAGGCGCCGCCGGCCGCAGGTGCTCGGGGGGCCCGCGGTGGCGGCAGCGTCAGCTCCGTCGGGCAGCCGGGCCGCGGTGCGGCGGTCCTCAGTCAGCAGCCGGCCGCGCGTGGCCGAGGGGGCGCCCCGGTGCCTCCTCCGGCGCCGACGGGAGGGGGCCGCGCCGTGGCGCCCATTCCATTTGGCGGCGTCGATCCCGTGTATGCGGTCGGCAGCGACGGCTTTCTGCACACGCTCAGCTCCGCGAATGGGGCCGACATGAACGCCCCGCTTCCGTTCCTCCCGCCTGACACGAAGCCCTCGGCTCTCATTTTCGTAGACGGAGTCGTCTACACCGCGACCTCGGGCGGTTGCGGCGCGACGCCGAATGCGGTGTGGGCGATCGATCTCACGGCCGAGAACAAGGTCACGAGCTGGAAAACCGGCGGCGCCGACATCGCTGGAACTCTGGGACCCGCGTTTGGTACGGACGGCACGCTGTATGTCGCGCTCGGCAACGCTCCGCGCGTCGGCGTCAGCACATACGCCAACTCTGTCGTCTCGCTCGATCGCGCGACGCTCAAACCGAAGGACTGGTTTTCCGCTGCGGGTGTCGAGTTCAACGCGTCGCCGATCGTGCTTCGGTTCAAGGACCATGACTTGGTCGCCGCCACCGCGAACGACGGCCGGATGTATCTGCTCGATGGCGCGTCACTCGGCGGCGCCGATCACAAGACGCCGCTGCACGTGACGCCGAAGTACACGGCCGGCGGTGCAGGCGCCGGTCTGGCGACATGGGAATCCGAGGGCACGCGCTGGATTCTCGCGCCCGTATCGGGCGCGCCGCAGGCCGGTCTCAAGTTTGCCCCGAACGGTCCAACGCCGAGCGGCGGCATCGTCGCGTTCAAGGTGGTCGAGCAGGGAGGGAAGCCCACGCTGGAGCCCGGCTGGGCGTCCCGCAACCTGACCTCCCCGCTCGCGCCGATCGTCGTCAATGGGATGGTCTTCGCCGCGTCGAGCGGCGAATATCGAGGCACCGTCACGCAACTCACGTCTGCCCAGCGCGCGCAACGGTCGCTTCCCGCGGTGCTCTATCTGCTTGATGGAGCGACCGGCAAACAGCTGTGGAGCAGCGGAACCACGATCACCTCGTTCGCCCGTGGCGGCTTGTCGGCCGCGGCCGGCCAGGTGTATCTGGTCACCTACGACAACCACCTGTACGCCTTCGGCATCCCGATGGAACACTGAGAGCTACAATCAATCAATGAAGCGGCTCGCTGTTGTTCTTCTCACGGCAATCCTTGCCGCGGGATCCGCTGTGGCGCAGGAGCCGCCGGCGATTTCGCCGGTTCCGTCCCTTCCGCCGCCGTTCGACGAGTGGCTGGCCGCCGTGCGAGCCGAGGCGGCGGCGCGCGGTATCCGGCCGGAAGTGATCGAACAGGCCTTTGACGGCGTCCAGCCCGTCGAACAGATCCTCGAACGCGATCGATCGCAGGCTGAGTTCACGCTGGATCTCGAGTCGTATCTGAAGCGACGCCTGACACGACAGACGGTGCGGACGGCCCAGCAGATGTACTCGCATCACCGAATCCTGCTCCAGCGAATCGGCCGCCAGTTCGGCGTCAGCCCCAGGATCGTGGTGGCGGTGTGGGGTCTTGAATCGAACTTTGGCCGGTTCGCCGGCGTCCGTCCGACGATCCCGGCCCTGACAACACTCGCGTACGACGCGCGGCGCGGCGCGATGTTCCGCGACGAGCTGTTCAGCGCGCTCGAAATTCTGAACCGTGGCGACGTCGAACTTGGTCGCCTGAAGGGTTCCTGGGCCGGCGCGCTGGGGCAGCCGCAGTTCATGCCGTCGAGCTACTTGCTGTACGCGCAGGATTTCGACGGCGATGGCCGCCGGGATATCTGGGAGTCGGAAGCCGACGTCTTCGCGTCGGTCGCGTTCTACCTGAAGGAGCATGGCTGGGCGAGCGGCGATGCGTGGGGCAGGGAAGTCAAGCTGCCCGGGCCGGTTCGCACACAGGTCGAGGCCATCCCGCTGAGGGAAGAAGGGTGCCGGGCAGCACGAGCCATGACCAATCCGCGCCCGCTGGCGGCATGGACAAAGATGGGTATTCGGGCCATCGCCGGCGGGCCGCTTCCCCGGAGGGTTGTGCCCGCGTCGCTCGTGCGTGCCGGCTCGCGCACCTTCCTGGTGTACGCAAACTACGACGCGATTCTCGGATACAACTGCGCCCACACCTACGCGCTCAGCGTCGCGCTTCTTTCAGATCAATTGCGCTGAATCGCCGTCCGATCGCGGAGGCAGCTCGCGCGGAGATCGCCGAGATATCTCGCGCAGAGATCGCAGAAATCGCTAAAGAAAGACAGAAATAGAAAGAAACTGTATCGCACCCGGTTTCCTAGACAGGACTTCTGCCTACGTTAGGCCGCCGCAAGTAACTCCCGCCGGGCGACGGCCGGTGTCCGATGATTCAATCGCGCGATAAGCCACTGGTGGTTGTAGCGCTCGATAAAGGCGCCGATGATCTGGCGGGCCTCGTCGAGGCTCTGGAAGCGATGCAGCCACACGCACTGTTCCTTCAGCGTGCCAGCACCAGCCGTCACGCTCGGTGTAGAAGCGCGTCGCGTCGGTCCCCCACATGACGTTCGGTCGGGCCGTCGAGATCGTGCCCTGATGCGCCGGGTCGCCGTGCGCGTGGCCGGCGCGCCGCGGCGCGAGCAGGCCCGCCGCCCGCATGAGCCGCAGGACCCGGTTACGCCCGACCCGATGCCCGAGACCGCGGAGACGGACCCGCATCTTCCGATGGCCTTCGCCGTGGAACGGACCGTCGGCCAGCACCTGGCGGATCGCCTCGAGCAGGACTCCGTCGGACACCGCCGTCTTCGGCCCTCGCTTCGCCCCCGCCGGCGGGGACGCCACGTCGGCTGGTGCCGACTGCGCGTAGACGGTGGCCCGCGCGACCCGGTAACTCGCGCAGACCATCGTCAGGGGATACCGCCGGTGGGTGAACGGACTGCGCTGCTGGGTCATCGCCCGTGCTTCCGCAACTCCGCCCCGTATCCTTTTTGTTCGATCAGATCTTCTGCGAGCTCCAACCGCATCATCACTTCGCCGAGCTTCGCCTGCACCCGCCGCAGTTCGCGGTCCTCCGGATCGATCCGCTTCTTCAAGCCGTGCGTGCCGCTCTCGAGAAACACCCGGCGCCACTCTTCCAATTCATGCGCCGGCACCTGCGTGTCGCGCGAGACCG
>JANNHC010000111.1:0-2027 GCA_031404215.1 Acidobacteriota bacterium | reverse complement strand
CGATGGACGCTGTGGTGAGCTCGATGGCGCGCGCTGCCTTGATCCCGCCGAAGGGGTTGCCCCAGTTGCTGAGCGCGATGCCCCAGTGTGCCATCGCGCAGTTCGGGTCGCGCGCGAGGATGCCCTCGAACGCCTTGATGGCTTCGGGGAACCAGAACGAGTGTAGGAGTGCGATACCTATATTGAAGTCGTCCTTCACCGCCGTCGCGCACGAGGTCTCGAACTTTACGCTCGCGCTGCCGATCAGATCCGGCGACAGCGCGCCGTGCTCGTCGTGCTGGGCGGAGACGAGGGCGGGCCGTAACAAGACACATGAGAGGACGGCGACGGTGAGGTACCTCATGGTGTGGCTCCTTCGGATGATCTGGCTCCGTCCTGCTGATCCTCGTTCTCGGGCAAGCCCCGCCGGGGCTTCTGTGGGACGGCTCACGTCGGCACGCCGAGCCGTGGCAGAAGCCACACTTGCAGGATGAGCCAGCCGGCGAGTACGGCGATTCCCGTCAACACATGTTCCATCGTTGCTCCCCTTCGAGATTACTCAAGTCGCGCCTTCACGAATACGTCTGTTTTGGGCGGCGGCCCGGCGGACGGCGGCCTAATCCGCCGCCGTGGCCTCGAGCGTCCGGCGATCCAGGATGACGAAGCCGTCCTTCTCCGTCCGAACGATCTCTTCCTTTCCCCAGCGGCTCATGATACGGATGGCGGTCTCGATCGTCGTGCCGGTCATGTCGGCAAGCTCCTGCCGAGACAGCGCCAGAGGGATCAGGGTGCCTCCTCGCGCCTGGCGTCCCAGCTCGCCCGCGAGCTTCAGGAACAGCCGCGCGAACCGCGGCTCGATGCGCGAGCCGCTCAACTGCGCGAGACGATTGGTGAGCTCGACGAGCCGGATGGTCAACCCGAGCATCAGCCCGCGAACGAGCGAGGGGTGTTCTTCGAGGAGCCGGAAGAACGTGGCGCGGGGTATGACGACGCACACCGTGTCTTCCAGCGCGACGGCACTCGCCGGGAATGGCCGGCCGTCGTAGGCCGCCAAGGCGCCGAGCGGGTCGCCCTCGCCGAAGATCTCCAGGATGAGGTCCTTCCCCGTCGGCAGCATCTTGAAAATCTTCACCCGCCCGGACGCGATCGTGTAGAACGCGTCGGACGGCGTCTCCTGCTCGAAGATAACCTGCCCTTTCTCGTAGCGTCTGACCGTGGCCGCCTGCGCAATCGTGCGCAGATCCGGGGCCGCCAGCTTCCGGAACACTGGCGTCACGCTCAACACCGCTTCGACCTCGCCCACGCTTGCGTGCATTCCACGATTGTAGTCACGGATCCACACGGATTACACGGATCTGAGCGGTATGACGGCCGTGACAGGCCGGCGCAACCCGGCGCGCCACGCCTGGTGCCACTCCGGGCCTCCCCGGTCAGACAGAAGGAGATCTCATGCGGTTGCTGCCTGTCCTGTCCCTGCTGCTCGTATCGGCCTCATTCAGCTCAACGCGGGCGAAGACAACGGCTGATCCGACGCGCACCGTCGACATCATCGGTGCCGACGACATGAGTGGCCGATAGTCGATGAACGCCCGCTCATCACCCGTGTCCTCGAGGCCCTGGTGTCGATTCGTTGCGACGCGGACACCGTGCGAGCTGGCGGCAGCGGTGACGCGACCACGCGCGTGAACGTGACGAACTCGCCGACATGGTCCGGCGTCAGCAACCCAACCACGTGACCACGTTGCAGAACCGGGAGCACGTGGCGCTGAGGGCCTTGGAGTCGCTGGAACGCCACGCAAGCAGCTGTTTCAGGAACCGTTTGAGGGTTCAACGTGAACCAATACGTCGGCAACCCACGGCAGCTCGCGCTTCAGCGTCGCCCGGACGTGTCCAGCAATCGCGTGGGATGCGGCAACCGTGAGCGTCGGGTCGACTTCGATGTGCAGATCGATGTGATACTGCAGCCCTGTTTTCCGTGCGACCCGGGTATGCGTCCAACCAGAACCCTTCTGTGCGTGAGTATGTCGACGGGGTTCTCGGCCACATCC
>JANNHC010000110.1:0-1618 GCA_031404215.1 Acidobacteriota bacterium | reverse complement strand
GAAGCCCTTGCCCGGTCGATGGCGGCGTTGCGCGAAGCCGATCGCGTTATCGACCGAGTGCGCCTCGCGCCATGACCGCTCCCCTTCAATCGATCGGCGAGGTCGCGCGGCTCCTGAAATCGGGCGACGTGTCACCGGTCGTGCTGGTGCGCCAGTGCCTCGATCGCATCGACGCACGCCCGGAGCTGAACGCCTTCATCACCGTCATGCGCGAGCGGGCGCTCGCAGACGCGCACCAGGCTGAACAGCAGATCGCCGCCGGCCGCTATCGCGGCCCCCTGCACGGTGTCCCGATCTCGGTGAAAGACCTCGTGGACGTGGCGGGCACGCCGACGACCGCCGGCTCTGCGGTGCCGCCGCGAATGCCTGACGCGGATGCGCCGATCGTCACCCGGCTGCGAGAGGCGGGCGCCATCATCGTCGGCAAGACGAACCTGCACGAGTTCGCCTTCGGCACGACAAGCGAGGAGTCGGCGTTCGGTGCGGTGCGTCATCCGCTCGACACGTCGCGGTCGCCGGGTGGATCCAGTGGCGGCGCGGCGGTCGCGCTGCTCGAGGGCATGTGCTTCGCCTCGATCGGCACCGATACCGGGGGATCGATCCGCATTCCGTCAGCCGTATGCGGCATCGTCGGTCTCAAGCCGGCCGCCGGGGAGCTGCCGTGCGACGGCATCGTGCCGTTGAGCACGACGCTCGACCACGTGGGCCCGATGGCACGAAGCGTCGAGGATGTGGCGATCGTGTTCAACGCGATGAAGGAAGCGGCGGGACGTCCGTCCGGACGGCACCCGTCGCGGCGCTCGTACGTCTTCGGCGTGCCCGAGGCGTACTTCTGCGATCGTCTGGATCCGGCTGTCCGGATCGCGCTCGCGCGCACGAGAACCGCGCTCGCAGGCGCAGGTCACGAGGTCCGGACGGTTGAGATCCGGCACGCGGCCACAACGCCCGATGTGTATCTGCACATCGTGCTGCCGGAGGCCTCGTGGTACCACGCGTCCATGCTGGCCGCGCACGCAGATCGCTACTCCCCGGGCGTCCGGCTGCGGCTGGAAATGGGACGCTACATCCTCGCCGAGGACTACGTGCGCGCGCTCCATCTGCGGACATTGCTGAGGCGCGCCGTGGACGCGGCCATGGAGGGGTGCGACGCGTTGTTGTTACCGACCCTGGCCATTCCCGCCCCGGTGCTGGGCGCGGCAGCCGTCGATGTGGATGGAAAACCTGAGCCGGTCCGTGCCGTGATGCTCCGCCTGACACAGCTCTTCAACATCACCGGGCACCCGGCGATGGCGCTACCCGCCGGTGTCACCGACGAGGGCTGGCCCGTGAGCGTTCAGCTGGTCGGCCGGCCCGATGAAACTACCGAGCTCATCGAGATCGCCGCGACCGTCGCGCGTTACAGTACAGGCGGCGACGGATCGGTCGGCGGCGGCACCTGGTGAACATCGGGAACGTCTTCCGTTCCAGGATCACCATGCGGCACGTGGACCTTGGGCGGGACCGGATGACTGATCGCGTCGGGCGGATGAGGTGCGTCCAGGCTGGGAGGATGCTCGATCATGCCCGAGTCGTCTGCAACACGGCTGCCGCTCGCAACACGGCTGCCGCTCGCAACACG
>JANNHC010000109.1:0-2681 GCA_031404215.1 Acidobacteriota bacterium | reverse complement strand
CTGGTGATGTCCCCTTTCCCGTCGGGCCGCACCGCCAGGATGGACGGCTGCTGAAAACCGGTCGCGATGAACACGAGACCATCGCCGTAGACCGGCCGAGGGACATTCGAAAAACCATCAGGGTAGCTGACGCGCCAGATTTCGTTACCCGACTGCGGATCGTACGCTGCGGCCTGAAATGCGCCGACACTGACGATCTGATCCTTGTCCGCAACGCGGATGGCGAGCGGCGTCGAGTACGCCTGCGACCAGGGCTGCCGGCGGAAGGTCCGCCACCGCGTCTTCCCGGTGAATTTGTCCAGCGCGATAACGAACGCTTCATCGAAACCGTCGCAGTTGAAAATCAACAGGTCCCCGTGCAGCACCGGCGACCCCCCGTTGCCATGTTGAGACTGATATTGGTGACGGACCTTCCAGATGACTTCGCCGGTTGTGGATAGCGCTGCCGTGCCTTGTGCGCCGAAGTGAACGTAGACTCGATCTCGTTCAACGACCGGCGTCGGCGATGCGTGGCTGTTCTTCGCGTTGGGCAGCTCCGAGCTCCGGAGCCGGAGCACTTCGACGTCGAGGACCTGGCGGCCCGTGGAGGCGTCGAACGACAGCAGACGAAGCGAGGTCTCGCGTCCCACCGGCATGGCCGTCGTCAGCCACACACGGCCGGCCGCCACGACGGGCGACGACCAGCCGCGCCCGGGCACAGGGACCTTCCACGCAACATTCTGCGTTTCGCTCCACTCGACCGGAAGCCCGCGCTCGGCAGAGTGTCCCTGGCCGTCGGGACCACGGAACTGCGGCCAGTCCTGGGCGAACCCGACGCCAGCCTGACAGACAGCCACCAGCGCCGCCAAGAGACAAGAGAGGCGTCGTCGCATGGCTCGGCAAGTCATTCGTATCGCAACACCCTGAGCGGCCTGGACTGACCTCGCGACGAGGTTGGCAGCCTGCGAAAAACCGGCGAAGTTCATGGAGATCCCCTGAGACTCTGGTCTGCGTGGTGGATACCATACTCCATGAATCCAGCCGAGCCTTGGAGCGCCTTCAGTTCCGACACTGAAGTGCCGCTTGGAGCCCGGCCCGTGGCACGGGAACGGTGGCGCAGAATCGAGGAGCCGTCCGCGCTATCCTGACGAGGCGATGCCGGCGCCTGCAAAGTGGCGTAGACTCGGCGCGACGACTTCCTCTAGACTCGCCAGCGTCGACTAATCAAGGCCCGCAATGAGAAGTCCCCGAACGTCGTTCCCGACTTCGACCGCGCGGTGTTCGTGCCCGATCGCCGCGACCATGCTCCTTGTAATGGCGCTGTGTGCGCCCGGTGCATCGGCGCAGATCACGGCTGCAACCGTGTCTGGCCTCGTGGCAGACGAAACCGGCGGCGTGCTCCCGGGTGTCGGCGTCACGCTGAAGAATGTCGAGACGGGGCTCACCCGATCGGTTGTAACGGCCCACGATGGCTTGTACAACGTTCCCGGACTGCCGCCAGGCATGTACGACGCGCGGGCGAGCCTCCCAGGGTTTACACCTGCCGTGCGAAGCGGTATCCAGTTGGCCGTCGGCCAGCAGGCCAGGTTGAATTTGACGCTCAAGGTCGGCGTCACCGAGATGGTGATCGTGGCCGGCACGCCGGCGCTCGTCGACACGAAAGGCTCGTCCCTCTCGGCTCTCGTCGGCGAGAAGACGATCGAAGACCTGCCCCTGAACGGTCGCAATTTCATCGAGCTCGCACTACTCCAGCCCGGGGTCGCCGCCTTCAGTAACCGCGGCCCCGCCAGCCTGACAACCCGGGGCCAACAGATCAACATCAATGGCGCCAACGGCCGCGCCAACAGCTATCTGCTCGACGGCGCGAACATGAGCAGTTACGCCGGGGTCGCCGTGTCGACCGCAGCGGACACCACGCTCGGCGTCGACATGATCCGGGAATTCCGCGTCGTGACGAACGCGTTTTCCGCGGACTACGGGAGGGCGATGGGTGGCGTGATCAGTGTGGTCACAAAATCAGGCACCAACCAGTCCCGCGGCTCGGGGTTCGAGTTCTTCCGCAACAGCGCCATGGACGCGCGCAACTTTTTCGATGCCGGGGCGCCTCGGCCGTTCGCGCGACACCAGTTCGGGCTGACAGCCGGGGGGCCGATACGGAAGGACAGGACTTTTTTCTTTGGCGGTACGGAAGGACTGATCGAGAGCTTGGGGCTGACCCGACTGACGACGGTCCCCAGTGCGGCGGCGCGCGCGGGTCAGCTCTGGCCGGTCAATCCTGTCGTGCGGCCCTACCTGGACCTCTTTCCCATGCCGAACGGGCCGGAACTGGACGGCGGGCTCGCGCGGTTCACGTTCCCATTCGCCCAAACCACGGGTGAGACGTTTGCTCAGGCGAGAATCGATCACAGCTTTTCGAGCGCCGACTCGCTGTTCGTTCGCTACACGATCGACGATGCCGCGCGGGGGCTACCGACGTTGTACCCGCGGTTTTCGAGCGACCAGAAATCCCGGAGTCAATGGCTGACGATCGAAGAAAAGCGGACCCTGAGCGCTGCGCTTCTCAATACGGCGCGGTTCTCGTACAGCCGGGTGAAACTCGGGCTGCGTGTGGTCAACGAGGGCGTCGGGCCCGAGCTCGCGTTCGTTCCCGGGCAAGCGACGATGGGCCAAATCGCAGTGGGCGGCCTGGAGCTACTCGGCCC
>JANNHC010000108.1:0-13018 GCA_031404215.1 Acidobacteriota bacterium | reverse complement strand
ATCGGCGATCAGCCGGCCCGTCCACTGGCCGAACATTTCGATGAAACGCGCGTCGCGAAGGACGGACTGCAGCGTTCGGAGCGCGACGGCCCGCATGTCGAGCGGACCTGGATCTTTGGACTCCGATCCAAGGCCGGCGAGGTATTCCCCTGGTGTCGCGCCGAACAGCCCCCCAAGGAGGACGAAGTAGCAGCCGCCCAGCACGAGCGCGATAGTGGTGAACGCGATCGCTGCACCGTTTCCCATGGCGGAAACCGGTACGCCGGCCGCAACCGTGCAGGTGACGACGCCGAGCAGCATGAGCGCCATTGCGGACGCGTCGATCGCCGCCGCGGAGAGCAGGCGCCAGCTCGGCCATGGTGACGGCGTGACATCGCGCGGGGTCCTGCATGGCCCCTGGAGCGATGGATGTGTCGCCGATGGGCGCCAGCCGGACACGGGCACGCCACGTAGGCGCCCCATCGCCGTGATGGGGTCTTCGACCGCAGGTAGAAGTGGCCCGCACAGTTCCAGCAATGCGTCGGCATCGAGATCCAGGGCCGCCGAATGGCGGCGGATTGCCGCTCGTCCGTAAATGCCACTCGGAAGGTCCTGGAATCGCCCTTCCTCAATGGCCTGCACGAGCTCGACCCGCATGCCGCCGCGTCCCGCGACGGTCGCGACCGATTCACCGCGTTCTATCCTGGCCTGCCTCAGCCGTTCACTGACCGCTTCTTCTGACACGTTGCCCTCCCCACAAGCGCTATCGGCAGCTCGGCGCCACCGCGTTAAGTCAGCCGTAGGAGCCGACTCGTCGCTCAATGGATGAGGGAGCCGCCGCGCACGAGTGCTTCCACCGTGCGGGCGAGGTCTCCGGGCTCGAAGGGCTTGGCCAGGTGCAGGTGAAATCCCGCGGAGAGAGCCTGTTGCCGCTCGTCGTCGCCTGCGTGGGCTGTCACGGCCGCTGCCGGGAGCGCGGCTATGCGTCCGGCGGTTGACTGGCGCACCTTTCGAATCAACTCATAACCATCCTCGTCCGGCATGGCGAGGTCGGCGAGGAGCACGTCCACCTCGAAACGCTCGAGAATGTCCAGCGCCTCGCGGGCGTTCCCGGCGACCGTCACGCGGGCACCACAGTCCTCGAGCGCGTGCGCCATCACATCCCGGCTGTCCGACTCATCGTCCACGACCAGCACCCGGATGCCATCGAGGCGAATGGTCTGGGATGGCCCGGGCTCCGCTGGAGCGAGGTCTCCGGACGTCAAGACCGTCGCCTCCGTGCGTCGCATACCGGAAGGCAATCGGACGACGAACATGGACCCGTGGTTTTTTCCGTCGCTGTGGGCCGAGATGGTGCCCTGGTGCGCTTCGACCAGTTGCCGCGCAATCGACAAACCGAGGCCGACGCCGCCGTACACCCGCGTCGTCGTACTGTCGGCCTGGCGGAAGCGATCGAAGACGTGGGGCAAGAATACCGGTTCGATGCCCACCCCGCTGTCGGTGACCTTCACCTCGACGCTCTCGTCTGTCGTGCAGACCTCGACATCGATCCGGCCGCCATCATCGGTGAATTTCACCGCGTTTCCGAGTAAATTGAAGAACACCTGTTCGAGTCGCCTGATGTCGCCGATGACCACCGCGCGGGGGGCGGCCGAGAACTCCACTTCGATCCGTTTGGCGGCGGCCGTGGGAACCATCGACTCGATGACGTTGCGAAGGAGCTGCCGCAGGTCGACTTCCTCGCGTTCGAGCGCCAGCCGGCCGCCGACCAGGCGCGAGAAATCGAGCAGATCGTCAATCAGCTTGGCCTGCCGGGTCGCGTTGTCGTGGATGGAGCGCAAGGCACGCGCCGTGATCCCGGGGGCCATCGTGCCCTCTTGCAGCAGCGCCGTCCATCCAAGCATCGCGTTCAGCGGGGTCCGCAAATCGTGCGACACGATCGACACGAACTCGTCCTTCAGCCGGTTCGCCGTTTCCGCCTCGGTGCGCGCCTGCTGCGCGGATTCGTAGAGCCTCGCGCGGTCGAGCGCCTGTGCGCAGTGCTGCGCGACCGACACGAGAAGCGCCTGATACGCGTCGTCGAATTTCACGGGTGCGGTGAAGTGGAACGCGAGTACGCCGATCGCGTCGCCGTCGGCAAGAAGCGGCAGCGTCGCCGACGACACGTAGCCGCCATCGGCGGCAATTGACGCGGACCGCCAGTAGCGTTCCTGCCACTCCGCAAACGATCCGATGAACACCGGTTTCTTCGTTTGCACGACGTGGGTCGCACACAGGCCGGACTCGGCCGCGAACCGGTCCGGGCCCGCCTCGACGTCGCCGCCGACGTCGGAGTGCAGCGTCTCGAACGCGGTCCCAGCGTCCACGAGTAGCGTCACCTCGCCACAGGTCGCCCCGACCGCAATCTTGCCCTGGCGGACGACGGCCTGAGCGACCGCCTGCAGCGTGACGGCCTCGGAAAGCGCGCCGGTCAGGCCGTGGAGCCGGTTCGTTCTGGCCGCCAGCGTGCGAAAACGCGCCTCGCTCGCGCGCAGCGCCGCTTCGGTCTGCTGCCGGCCTACCAACTCGTGATCCGCGCGCGCGCGGAGGGTCTCGGCTTCGGCCCGTGCGCGCTGGGCGAACTCGTATTGCCACGTGCGATCGAGCGCCTGCGCGGCGCGCAAACCCAACGCTGAAAGATAGTCACGATCCTCTGAGCTGAACGTACGGGCACGCGAGAACTCGAGCTGTACGACAGCGACGACGCGGCTCCCGATTACGAGCGGGACGGCCGCGAGCGCCTGCCACTGCTTGGTGCTCAATGGTCCGCCGGCGTCGCGATACTCGGACGTCGAGGGGTTTCTCGACTCGACAATGACTGGGGCGCCGCGCCCGACGGCGTCGCGGAGGGGACTCTTGCCGGCCAGGCTGAGGCCCGTCGGCAGTTCACTTCCGTCCTGGGGATGCCCGACGGCCCGGACGACGTCAGCCGCCTGCGCGTCGTCGCGGGTCAGGAGCACGACGCCCGAGTCGGCGACGAGCGCATGCAGGGGTTCCTGAAGTGCGGCCTCGATGACGGCAGCCGGCGTCCGCGCCTGGCCGAGCGCGGTTGTCAGCTGAGCCAGCCGATCGGATTGCCGTGCCGCCTGCTCCGCCGAGCGGCAGCGATCCTGATCCTGTCGCAGCCGGCGATACGTCTTTTCGGTGAGCGAGCAGAATGCCAGCCATCCCGCGATGAAACACGCGAAGAGTGCCGCCTGCCCACGGCTGCTGAAGTAGAGGAACGTGCCGGGCTCGACGACAATGTAATCGACGGCACCGACAGACAGCAGCAGGGCCAGCGCCCCTGGGGCCATCCCGCCATACCAGGCGCTGATCGCGACACTCAGTGCGAAGAAGGTGGTTGACGGCGGAACGCCCGTCAGCCTGGACAGGAACAGCTCGGCGCAGAGCGCGAGCGCTACGGCGCAGACCGCAAATGCGTAGGAGAACGGTCGGGAGTCGGCAATGAGTTTACGCAGGTCGGACTGCATGGGCCGCGAGCTCCGCAGTTTCGCAGGGGAGACCTTAAGTATGCCATGCCGCAGCCAAAACCGGCGACCCCGCCCTACGGACCACCATTTATTTCACCTCGACCTCGTAGACATAGAGCGTCGATGTATCGTCCTCCGGCATGAAGTAACCGCGGAGACCGTTGGCGCTTGGTTCGAACCAAGCGGGATTGTGGGTCATGTCCATCCCGCCTGAAGTCCAGAGCAGCAGGGGGACCTGGTGCAGAGGACGTCCGTCAGCGAGGTTGACGAGGTCGATCCCCCCGAAACGGAAAGGGCGCGCGCCCGGTGACTGGCGCAGCTCGGCGACGCCCGTGCACAACATGCGCTGACGCCGGACGTACTTACAGTCCTGGTAATCCACGTAGTGCGACGTGTTGAGCGTTCGGATCCTCTCGGGCTCTGCGCCTGCGTTCGTCACGCGTCCATTCGAGCCGAGCGTCCAGCGATAGAAACGACGGGAGCCCCAGCTCACGGCGTGAAGCGTTCCGGCGTCCGTGTTATGGACGAGGGCCCCGATGTGATCCGCGAAGCGGAGGACCTCGGTCGCCTTCATGGTCCCCGGATCGACGCGATAAACAATCGAGCGGCTGTTCGGCCGGTACTCGGCGACGGGTACCCAGATGTGCTGGCCGTCGTAATCGATCCCGCCAGGGTGGTAGATCGCGTGTTCACCCAGGACGAGATCGGTGATGAGGTTCCCCGCCATGTCGATCTTGAACAAGTGGCCCACTCCTTCGCCCGCGTCGCGGTCGTATCCGTTGACCGTCTGCGGCAGACGCCTGGGGGGCACCTTGATCTCGACCGACGAGAGATAGAGCGTGTCGCCGATCTTCACCATGCCCTGCGGATGGTAAGTTGGAAACCGCATCGGCACGGATGCCACCGGCTTCCAGCTGGAGTCCCTCGTCAGTCCCGCCACGCGGTCCGCGATCGTCAGCCGCGAGTCCGCCTGTACAGTGGGGAAAGCCAGGGCGGCCGCACACGCCGCGACGCGCGTCAGTACATGGCGCACGACTGATCCTCCGGTTTGAAATCGAGCAAACCTGCGACGTTACCCGGGGGCAGCGCCCTGGGTGCCAACGTAAATCGCATAGATCGATTGGCTCGCGGCCATGAAGAGGCGGTTGCGCTTCGGGCCGCCGAACGTGATGTTGCCGCACACCTCGGGAATGCGAATGCGGCCGAGAAGTTTTCCATCCGGATTCCAGACCGTCACACCGCTGTAACCGAGCGCACGGCCGGCATTGCTCGACACCCAGAGATTGCCTTCGACGTCGCAGCGCAGCCCGTCCGGTCCGCACTTCACGCCGTCTATCGTGCAGTCGGTGAACAGTTTCCGGTTCGACGCCTTGTTGTCCGCGCCGACATCAAACGAATAGACCTCGCCCTTGCCGCCCGCGCCGGCGTCGCCGGGTCCCTTGCCGGTGCTCGCGATGTACACTTTCCTGAAGTCTGGAGAGAATGTAATGCCGTTTGGATCGGGAACCTGGTCTTCGGTGATGACGAGATCGAGACGGCCGCTTGGATCGACGCGGTAGACATTGGTCGGCAGTTCCCGTTTGAACGTGCCGATCTCGGCTGGCTGTCCCGCTCTCGGATTGAACCTGCCGGCGCGGTTGGTCGGCCCGCCGCTCGCATCCGGCGCGCCTTCGTATAATTGTCCGCCATACGGCGGATCGGTAAACCAGATGCTGCCGTCCTTGTGCACCGCGGCATCGTTCGGCGAGTTCAGCCGCTTGCCTTGAAATGCGTCCGCGACGATCGTGATCGAGCCGTCGTGCTCGTACCGGACGACACGGCGGGTCAGGTGTTCGCACGACAACTGCCGGCCCTGCAGATCGAAAGTATTGCCGTTGCTGTTGTTGGATGGATTGCGGAAGACGCTCACGTGCCCGTCGTCTTCCATCCACCGCATCTGTCGGTTGCTGGGGATGTCGCTCCACAGGAGGTAGCGTCCCTGGCTGTTCCATGCGGGTCCCTCAGCCCACAGGGCTCCGGTCCATAGACGCTTGATCGAGGTGTTCGCCTGAATCAGCGAATTGAACGCCGGGTCAATGGTCAGGACATCAGGGTCGGTAAAGTACGTCGTGGGCGGCGCGTCCGGTCCGAAGTCCCGGGGCGGATTGGAAACGACCGTGGGCGCCGCGAGCGGTGAACTTTGCACCGCCTGTGCCAGGGTCCGTGGCACGACGAGCGCCGAACCGGCCACGGCGCCGATGGCGGCCATCAACCGGCGTCTCGTGATCTCTGTTGTCATGGTGTTCAACTCCCGAGAGAAAGCGGACACATGTTACACCGCGGCGCAAATTAGTCCCGATCGGCCTCGATTCTGCCTTGCGGCAGGGGGACCCGGATCAGCCCGCGGCGGCACCGCGCTTGCGTAGTACAGTCGCGAGCGAATGGCAGAGCGAGCCGGCGGGATCAGCGTCATCATCAACGAACGGTCCGGCGTATCTGCCCGGCCCGATGCCGGCACCGAGATCCAGGCGCTCTTTGCCCAGGCCGGCACGTCCGTACGTCTGGAGCGGGTGCGAGCGCCGGGTGACATCGCGGCGCGCGC
This sequence comes from Acidobacteriota bacterium, assembly GCA_031404215.1. Lineage (GTDB taxonomy): Bacteria > Acidobacteriota > Vicinamibacteria > Vicinamibacterales > 2-12-FULL-66-21 > JALZOC01. The sequence goes on along the minus strand of JANNHC010000108.1, from coordinate 6,946 downwards.
GCGACAGGCGGCCGGGCGCGGCGATCTGCTCGTGGCAGCGGGCGGGGACGGCACGATCAACACCGTGGCCGGCGTTGCGATGGAGGCGAACGCGACTCTCGGCGTGCTGCCGATGGGCACGCTCAACCATTTTGCCAAGGACCTTGGTCTGCCAAACGATCTGGCCGGCGCCGTTTCGGCTATTGTGGCCGGGCACACCCGCCAGGTTGACGTCGGCGAGGTGAACGGGCGGATCTTCCTCAACAACTCGAGCGTTGGCCTTTACCCACGCATGGTCTGGGAGCGCGATGCCGAACAGCGCCGCGGCCATGGGAAATGGACCGCGTTCACCATCGCCATGCTGCGCACCTGGCGCAACTACCGGATGGTCGTCGCGCGACTCGGCCTTGGCGCCAAGGAAGCCGTGGTCCGAAGCCCCTTCATCTTTGTCGGCAACAATCAGTACCACTCCGAGGGATTTCAGCTCGGTGGGCGCTCGTCGCTCGAGGCCGGCTGCCTTTCCGTGTTTGTGGCGCCTGAATGCGGCCGATTCGAAATTCTGGCGCTCCCGCTGCGCGCGGTCACGAACCGCCTGACCTCGGCCGCGCCGTTCGCCGGCTTCGACGCGGACACGCTGTCGGTTGACGTGGCACGACACCACGTCAACGTCGCGATTGACGGCGAAGTCGTCCGCCTGCAGTCTCCGCTGGTGTACCAGGTGCGGCCGCGAGCCTTGCGTGTCATCGTCCCGGCGCCGCCGGCCGGCAACTGAGCGCGGCTCATGCGCGTGATTGTGCATCTCTCCGATATTCATTTCGGGCGGATCGGCCCGGCGACGGTGCAGCCGCTCGCGGCGGCGATCGCCGCCGTCCGGCCAGACCTGCTCGCGGTGTCCGGCGATCTCACCCAACGCGCCCGCCGGTCCGAGTTCGCCGCGGCACGGCAGTTTCTCGATGCTTTGCCGTTCACGCGCCTCGTGGTCCCGGGCAATCACGACGTGCCGCTCTACAACGTCTTCACGCGGTTCTTCACGCCGTTCGCGCGTTACCGTCACGCGATCACAGCAGACTTGACCCCCGTCTATCGCGACGAGGAGATGATCGTCGTCGGCGTGAACACCGCGCGCTCGTTCACATGGGGTGAAGGGCGGATCAACGCGGCGCAGGTGGACGAGATCGTCGCCCATCTCAGCGGCGCCCCCCGGGATCTGATCCGCATCGTCGTGACGCATCATCCGTTCGATCTACCCGAAGGGGTGCGCGAAGAGCGCCTGCTCGGCCGCGCCGTGATGGCGATGGGCGAGTTGTCCGCGGCCGGCGCGGACCTCTTTCTCGCCGGGCATCTGCACATCAGCCACACCGGCCACACGGCCGAGCGGTACAAAATCGGCGGCCACTCGGCGCTTGTGGTCCAGGCGGGAACGGTCTCGACGCGATCGAGGGGTGAGCAGCCTTCGTTCAACGTGTTGCGGATCGAGCATCCACGGATTTCGGTCGAGCGCCTGGTGTGGGACCCCGCGCGTGCCGCGTTTGCCGCGATGGGCGAGAGCCACTATCGGCACGGCGAGACGGGATGGATGAAATCGGATTGATCGTCAGCGGGCGGACGCCTGGCCGCCATTGCCCGTGCGCGCCGGTTCGGGCCTGAGCGCGGCGCGTCCAAGCAGAACCTGCGCGCATCGCCAGAGCGCATTCGACAGGATCACGACCACGCAGACCATCATGATCACCGTCAGCCCGCTGTCGAGGTAGCCCTGGAAGTGGCGCGAGGGGTCCGGACCGGTGGCCATCGGCCAGAAGTTGTCCCGGACGCTCAGCACACCTGCCGTCAGAGTCGTGACCGAGACGAACGCGAGCGGCACCGCGGTGACCCACGCGTAGCGCGCCTTGCCCATGTTGATGATGATTGTGGTTCCGACGGCCAGCGCGGTCGCCGCCAGGAGCTGGTTCGCGATCCCGAACATCGGCCAGATCGTGTTGATGCTGCCGTTCCAGATGAAGTACGACCAGGCCGAGACGATCAGCAGCGTCGAGATCACCGACCCCGGCATCCATTCCTTGCGCCCGAACGGGGCATAGAAGCGCCCGAGAAACTCCTGCACCAGGAACCGCCCCACGCGGGTGCCCGTGTCGATCGTGGTCAGGATGAAGAGCGCTTCGAACATGATCGCGAAGTGGTACCAGTAGTCCATGAGGCCGCGCATGCCGGGAAGCCCGCTGAACATCTGGGCGATGCCGACGGCCAGCGACACCGCGCCTCCAGGGCGGCCGGCGACCGTCTCTCCCACGGCCGTTTCCAGATCGGGCAGGTGCACGACCGGGATCCCGAGGTTCGCGAAGACGGCAGGAGAGGTGTTGATCGCGAAGTAGTCGCCCGGAGACATCGCCGCCGCAGCCAGGAGGGCCATGACCCCCACGAGCCCTTCAATCAGCATCGCGCCGTACCCGATCGGCCGGATGTCGGACTCGCGATCGATCATCTTCGGCGTGGTCCCGGAGGAAATCAGAGAATGAAAGCCTGAGATTGCGCCGCACGCGATAGTAATAAAAGCGAACGGAAAGAGCGGGCCGGGAATGATCGGACCTCCGCCGCCGGTGAACTGGCTGAACGCCGGCATCTGTAACTGGGGGTTCACGACGACGACCGCGAGCACGAGGAACGCGATCGTGCCGATCTTCATGTACGAGCTCAGGTAGTCGCGCGGGCAGAGGAGCAGCCACACCGGCAGCACGGAGGCGATGAACCCATAGGCCGCCATGGCGATGATGATCTGCTCGCGTGAGAGGACGAACCAGTGCCCGAACGACGAGGCGGCGACGGGCTTGCCAAGCACGACCGCCAGCAGCATGCCGACGACACCGATGATCGTGGCTTCCATGATCCGCCCCTGCCGGAAGCGGTACATGTAGAGGCCCATGAACAGCGCGAGGGGAATCGAGACACCGATCGTAAAGGTGCCCCACGCACTTTCCTGGAGCGCGTTCACTACGGCAAACCCGAGCCCCGCAAGCGCAATCACGATGATGAACAGGATCGCGATTGCGGCCGTGGCTCCCGCGACCGGGCCGATTTCCTCCCGGGCAATATCGGCCAGCGACCGGCCGCCGCGCCTGACCGAGGCCCACAGGATGACGAAGTCCTGAACGGCGCCCGCGAGACAGACGCCGGCAACCAGCCAGATGAGGCCCGGGGCATAGCCGAACTGAGCCGCGAGCACGGGGCCGATGAGCGGGCCCGCCCCGGCGATGGCCGCGAAGTGATGGCCGAACAGCACCAACCGATGGGTCGGGTGGTAATTCTGGCCGTCATTGAGCGCATGGGCCGGCGTGACCCGCGTATCGTCGAGCATCATCAGCCGCGCGGCGATGAAGGCGCTGTAATAGCGATACGCGATGGCCAGGATGCAGAGGATGGGAAGGATCAGGTACAGCGCGCGCATGGGCGGAAGTCTAGCAGAACAGTTCGAGTCGGCACACGCGTTGCACTGCAAAGACAGAACTGATGACGTACCGCGCCGGCGTGCGTGCTACGCAATCCGTGGGCAGCCTTGTGAACGTAACACCGGTTAAGGCGTAGTCTCCAGCGCCGTTTCTTCTGCAGGAACCACCATGTCATTCCAATCGACTCTCTCGCGGTCCATCTTCCCGGTTGTCGCGCTCACGGTCGTGGCGCTCGCCGCCCCCTCCGTGGCACGCGCGCAGGGCGGCTACTTCGGCCGCAACAAGGTGCAGTATCAGGAGTTCAGGTTTCAACTCCTGAAGACGGACCACTTCGACATCTATTTCTATCCTGAAGAAGAGGTCGCCGCGCGCATGGCGTCGCGCCTGGCGGAGCGTTGGTACGCGAGGCTGTCGACGCTGCTGGGGCACCAGCTCCGCGGGCGGCAGCCACTCATTTTGTACGCCAGCGGACCGCACTTCCGTCAGACGAACACGATTGAAGGGGAGCTCGGAGAGGGAACCGGCGGCGTCACCGAGGCCTACAAGCGCCGCATCGTCCTGCCCTTTGCGGGCCCGATTGAGTCGACGGACCACGTGCTCGGCCACGAGCTCGTCCATGCCTTTCAGTACGACATCACCAACACCAATGCGAATTCCGGCGCGAACAGTGCGCTATCGCTTCCCTTGTGGTTCATCGAGGGCATGGCCGAATACCTGTCGATTGGCCCGGTCGATCCGCATACGACGATGTGGATGCGCGAGGCGGCGCGTCGGGAGAAGCTCCCGGCGATCAAGGACCTGGACGATCCGCGCTATTTTCCGTATCGCTACGGCCATGCGGTGTGGGCGTTCATCGGCGGAAAGTATGGCGACCGCGTGGTCGGGGATCTGCTGCGCACCGGCACAGGGCGCGATGGCTACGACGGCGCGTTTCAGCAAGTGCTTGGTGTTGACTCAAAGGCGCTTTCGCAGGAGTGGCACGCGGCGCAGATTGCCGCGTATCGCCCAATCGCCGAGGCGACGAAGATGCCTGCCACGTTCGCGAGCCCGCTCGTCACGAAAGCGCACAGCGGGGGCGAGATGAACGTGAGCCCCGAGCTCAGCCCGGACGGCTCGCGCATCATGTTTTTTTCCGAGCGCGATTTGTTCTCCATCGATCTGTATCTCGCCGACGCTCGAACCGGAAAGATCATCCGGAAGATCACCGACACGGCGACCGACCCCCACTTTGAGAGCCTGCAGTTCCTGACGTCGGCCGGCGGCTGGGACGGTGCCGGAAAGCGATTCGTGTTCCCGGGCATCAGCAAGGGCGAGCCGGTGCTCACCATCGTGGACGCCGAGACGGGCCGACGCCTGCGGGAGATTCGTCTGGAGGAGATCGACGAGGTGCTCAACCCGGCGTGGTCGCCGGACGGCAACCTGATCGCGTTCTCAGGTCTCGTGGGGGGCCTCAACGATCTGTTCGTCTACGACCTCTCCGCAAGCGCGCTGCGCCGGCTCACCACCGATGCGTTTGCCGAGCTCGATCCAGCCTGGTCGCCCGACAGCCGCCAGATCGCCTTCGCCACCGATCGATTCTCGACCGAGCTTTCGGCGCTCGAGCCGGGCAATTTCCGACTGGCCGTGATGGATGTGGCATCGGGCCGCGTGCGCGAGGCTGGCGGTTTCGAGGGCGCCAAGAACATCAGCCCCCAGTGGTCGAGCGACGGGCGATCGTTGTTCTTCCTCTCGAATCGTCAGGGCATCACGAACATCTACCGCGTCCCCGTTGACGGCGGCACGCCGGCGCAGCTCACAAATATCCTCACCGGGGTGAGCGGCATCACCGCGCTGAGTCCTGCCCTTTCGGCCGCCGCCGGGCGGCTGGTCTTCAGCGCGTACGAGGAGGACGGCTACAACATTTACGCGCTTGATACTGATCAGGTGCTTGCGGGCATGGCGCCGGCGGACCTTCCTGTGGACGCGGGCCTGCTGCCGCCGCGGCGGACACCGGGCGGCCCTGTGTTCTCGACGTTGCGGGACGAAACGATCGGTCTCCCGCCCGCGGCCTCCGCGCCGACTGAGCCGTACAAGGCGAAGCTCGCACTGGACTTCGCGGGACAACCGACGATCGGCGTGGGCACGGACCCATTCGGCACGTACGCGTCGGGAGGCGTGTCGTTTCTGTTCAGTGACATCCTCGGCGATCATGTCGTCGCGACGTCCGCGCAGGTCACAAGCCGGTTCGACGAGTTTGGCGGAAGCGCGTTCTATCTGAACCGGCGCCACCGCTGGAACTGGGGAGTGGGCGTCGATCAAACGCCGTACGTGTCGCGCGGGTACGAGACCGGTTACGACACGGTGAACGGGCAGGAGGTGTACGTAGAGCGCGAGTATCGGATCAAGCAGACCGATCGGGGCGTCTCCGGTGTGCTCGCGTACCCATTCAGCGGCGCGCAGCGCGTCGAAGTGGGTGGCGGCCTGCGTCAGCTGACCCTCACGCAGGACGTCACGGACCGCATGTTCGATGCTTTCGGGCAGCCACTGACCGAGGACACGACCGACCTCGCCTCGTTCCCGAATTTGAACCTAGCCCAGACGTCCGCCGCGCTCGTCTACGATACGTCGATCAGCGGCCTGACGAGCCCCATCAAGGGCAGCCGTTATCGCCTCGAGGTCTCGCAAAGCGCCGGCTCGCTGACTTACACGGGGATGCTGGCTGATTTCCGCACCTACGTGATGCCGGTGCGGCCCTTCACGTTTGCGTTGCGCGGTATGTATTACGGCCGCTACGGCCGAAGCGCCGAGGACGAGCGGCTGCCGACGCTGTACCTCGGGTACCCGGGGCTCGTGCGCGGCTACGATCCCGGATCGTTCCAGCCGGGAGAATGCGGCGCGCAAACCGACGGGTCGTGCCCGGCATTCGATCGCCTGATCGGCAGCCGCGTCGCGATCGCCAACGCGGAGCTGCGATTCCCGCTCTGGGGCGCGTCCGGGGGCGACGGCTTCTACGGCCCGATTCCCGTGGAGCTCGCGGTGTTTGCCGACGGCGGCATCGCCTGGGGCCGCACGTCGCGTCCGTCATTCTCCGCCGGCGACCGTACCCCGGCATCGAGCGTCGGCGTGGCCGCGCGCATCAACCTGCTCGGCTTCGCGGTCGCCGAGATCGACTACGTGCGCCCGCTCGATCGCCCCGGCCGCGGATGGCTGTGGCAGTTCAATCTGAGACCAGGGTTTTAAGGGCTCAGGGCTCAGGGATCAGGGATGAGGGATGAAGGATTGGGGATAAGGGATGAGGGATTAGGGATTAGGTTAGGGATTAGGGATTAGGGATTAGGGATTAGGGATTGCTCGATCTGCTTCAAATGGTGGATGTCGTGCCCGGCCATCTGGCTGGTGACCCAGCCTACCGTCAGCGTGCCGTACTCGGGATGTGTAAAGGTCCGCTCGCGTTGTGCGGTCGTCAGGCCTCGGAACATCGCGACGTTGAAGCGGCGGAGCGTCGTGTATGCGTCGAGCGCGGTGCGCGCGTCTGCCCTTTCGTCGAG
>JANNHC010000107.1:0-5109 GCA_031404215.1 Acidobacteriota bacterium | reverse complement strand
AGGCAATGATGCAGGCGAAGACAGGACGGACCTGGTACTCCACGTTTGCTCAGGAGTTTGGCGATTGGAACTCGAATGGGAAGGGAAGTCTGATCCTCTCGAGGTTTCCGATCGAATCAGTGGACCAGGTGGCGATCAGTTACGACCGCGTCATTGCGGATGCTCGAATCCTCGTGAACGGCCGGACGGTGAGCCTGCTCGTCACACATCTGGATCCTGATTCTCAGACTCGCAGGCTCGCGCAGGCGAAAGAGGTTATCAACTGGGCCGCGTCACATCCGGAGAATCGGATTCTGGCGGGCGACATGAACGCGTGGCCGGATCAGTCGTCCATTGCAGAGCTGAACAAGGCCTACAACGACTCGTGGACCGTTGCGACCGCCAAAGGCACCGCGTACCAGTTTTCGGGCCTTGCGCCAGACGGCGCCACGAAGAAGGGCCGTATCGACTACATCTTCTCGTCGAAGAATGCCGCCAATCTGACGGTCATCTCGTCACAGGTCTACGACACGCGCGACGCGTCCGGCTACATGGCTTCCGATCACCGTCCGGTGGTCACGACCTTCGAAGTCCGCTGAGTCGCTTCACTGTGATGGGCGAAGCCGTCTGCTCGCGGTTTCGCCCTTTTTTGTGTCCGCGATCGCTTCAGTTCGTTAGTCGAACCGACGGGTAGCATCAGGGCGAATCCGGATTCAATCGATATCGTACTGAACAGTAGCGGCTTACTCCGTGCTTGGCGCCGGCCTTTGACGTGATCGTGTAACTTGTTCAAACGGTTCAGTTGCCATACAACGACGCGGATGAGTCGTGATTCCCTACGCTGAGCCATTTCCCTTTGTTTTCGTCGAGATTTCGATCTGGTCGGCCTATTGCGGTCTCATCACTTGCGCACGCGGCCACCCCGCGTTCGCAACTCCAAACCCACGCGCAACAGTTCACAGCCTCATCGGCGAGGTGTGGCCATGTTCTGCGGTTTTCTCAACCTGCGGTTTCGGGAACCACAGGCCCAAGGGACGAATTGACGAACCTGCATATGATTCAACACACGGCCGTACGAGTGTTCGCCGGCCTCTTGATTTCCTCCACCTGCTCGCTTCCGGCACTCGCGCAGACGGTACAACTGACCGATTCCAACGCGACGGTCCTGCGCGGCGGTACGTATGCGAGCACGAACTTCTCGTCGGACGTGTTGCTGTCAACACGCGCCAGCAGCGATGCGACATACGTCCGGCGGATCGTCCTGAAGTTCGACACGCAGAACACCATTCCCGCCGGCACGTCCATCGCCTCCGCTGTTCTGACGATGACGGTGGCCGGCGGCAACAACGAGAACCGGCAGATTGCCGCCTATCGCGTTGCCTCCTCCTATGAGGAAGGGGAGACGACATGGAAGGTTCGCAAGACCGCCTCGTCCTGGTCTTCGGCCGGTGGGGATCTGGCGGAGAAGTACGATACGGAAACCGCGACGAGCGCCGCCGGGACACGCCTGTCCTTCAACGTAACCGCGCTCGTTCAAAAGGCTGTCAACGGCACGTTCGGCTCCTCCCGCTACACGCGCGTCGCGCTGGTTGACGGCGGCGCGTCCAGCAAGGACTCCTACAAGGAGTACTACTCGGATGAAGCGGCGGACGGGTCCGTGCGGCCGATCCTCACAATGACGTACGGAGCCCCCACGCCGCCGTCCACCACGACGACGTCCGGCGCCGTCAAGCTGCGCGTGCTGGAGTGGAACCTGCACCACGGAGTCGGTACGGACGGCAAGTACAACATCGACCGCATCGCAACCTGGATTGTCAAGATGACGCCCGATGTCGTGATGTTGAACGAGGTCGAAAAGAATACCTACTGGGGAAATGAAGATCAGCCGGCGCGCTACGAGGCGCTCGTCGAAGCCAAGACGGGGCAGAACTGGTACGCGTTCTTTGCGCAGGAGTTCGGCAACTGGAGCTCGAACGGCAAAGGCCACCTGATCCTGTCCAAGTATCCGATCGTCGCCTACGACCGCGTCGCGATCAGTTACGACCGGGTGATTTCGGACGCCGCGATCTATGTGAACAACCGTCCGATCAGTTTGCTGGTCACGCACCTGGATCCCGAGTCGAGCACCCGGCGTCTCACCCAGGCTCGGGAGGTCGTCGCCTGGGCGCTGGCGCACCAGGAAAATCGTATCCTGGCCGGCGACATGAACGCCTGGCCCGACCAGTCGTCGATCGCCGAATTCAACAGCACGTACGCTGACTCGTGGACGGTCGCGACGTCGAAGGGGACTGCGTACCAGTACTCGGGACTGTCGCCGGACGGCGCCACGAAAAAGGGGCGCATCGACTACATCTTCTATTCGAAGAACGCGTCGAACCTCTCCGTCGTGTCGTCGAAGGTCTACGATACGCGCGACGGCTCGGGCTACATGCCCTCGGATCATCGTCCGGTCGTGACGACCTTCGAAGTTCGCTGAGACGCGGGCTCAGGCTGCAGGCGCTGCGCGGGTTTCGTGCCCGCGCGGCGCTCGCGCCACCGGGCCCAGAAGTAGCCGGCGAAATAGGCCGCCATCATCTGGTGGCGGAACGCCGCTTCGGGCCGGCCGCTCAGCCGTTCCCTGATCATTCCCGCGACATCCCGAAGCGCCGACCCGTACATGAAACGCGGCACACCGAGAACGTGCGGCGTGATCCGCAAATCGACGCCCATCTCGGTGACAGGCTGCATGCGATCCAGAGCGGCCCGCGACACGCCTTTTCCAAACCACCACTTGCGGAAGTACCGCGGCGTGAGACGTCCGGCGGGGATGTGATGGTGAATCTGCATCGCCGGCACATACAGGCCGCGCAAACCCGCTGCCCGCGCGCGCAGCAGCAGTTCCGGCACCTCCTGCCCGAGGACCAGCCGCCCGCCAGTGCGTCCGAGGTCGGGACGGAATCCGCCGATCAGCTCGAACATCCCCCTCCGCACCGCCATGTTGGCCCCGAGCGGAACCTTGCGTCCTTCTTCGTAGATGAAGGACTCCGAACCGTGGTCTTGAATCGCGATGGTTCCCCAGAGGTCGCCCCGCGTGAGATCAAGCCAGCGGGGAGGCGGGGCTCCCCAGATCGGCAGTACCGGTCCCCCCGTGTAGGCGAGCGGCTCCTTGGATCCCAGCAGCGGCGCCGACGCGGCATCCAGCCATCCGTCCGCCACCCGCACGTCGTCGTCCGTAAAGGCCAGCACGCGCCCTTCCGCTTTCTCGATCCCGGTGTTCAGTGCGCTCGACCGGCCCTGTTGTGGTTCGAAGAGATACCTGAGGCGCACCGGAAAACCGCGCATGTGCCGCTCGACCACTTCGCGTGTGCCGTCGCTCGAGTTGTTGTCCACGACGATGGCTTCCCAGTGAAGAGAGGGAGACACGGCCATCCGTGCGAGAGAGGCAAGCGTTTCGTCCAGGAGACTGGCGCGATTGTAGGTCGCGATCAGAACGGTCGCGCCGAGCATCACGAGATTCCTCTTCGGATCGGTCGCGGTTCCGCAGACGCGCGGACCGCGTGCGCCGCCGGAGTGGCGCCGTCGAGCAGTTGCTGGATCAAATCGACCGCGCGCCCGGTTGCCGTACCCGGCTCGTAAAACATCTCGCCCGCGACCAGGCGCCGTTCGCGAGACAACCGCCCCGGAGAGCCAAGCTCGGCCCTTGCCGCGGTCACGAGGTCGTCCACGGTTGCCACGACGGTTGCCGCGCTCCTGAGCAGCGCCACCTTTTCGGGGTTGATGCGCGCGGCGTCAACCAGCCCTGGGGCGTCGAATACGAGCAGAGGCCGATCGAGTACGAGGTACTCGAAGCCCACGGAACTGTGATCCGTCACCAGGAGATCGGCAGCCGCCAGATAGGGAGAGGCGTCAGGCCCTTCAACGTAGCGGATTGATCCTTGCGGCTCCAGGGCGAGCATGCGCGATCTCCAGTCGATGCCTCCGGTGTAGCGCGGGTCCGAATCGAGCGATCGATCGTGCAGCTTGACGATCACGTTGAATCCCGCCTCGGCCAACCCCCGGACGATGTGCTCGCCGGCGAGGTGCAGCGACGAGGCCTGCGAGTACGTCGGCGCATACAGCACGGTGGGACGCGCCGGGAGGTCCAGGGCCTGACGGACGGCGTGCCCCTCCACACGGCCTGAGGCGAGCCGATCGAGCTTCGGGTATCCCACGAGCGCGGCCTGAGTCTCGGTGACCACGCCCGCCTCGAGATAACGCTGCATTCGATCACGATTGATGAACGCGACGCGGTCGTAGGACTCGAATCCCATTGGGAGGCCCGACGGCCGATCGAGGTCGTATTTGCCCGCGACGCCGTGAAAGAAATTCAGCCGCCGCGCACAGCGCCGAAGGCGCGCCGCAGCCCAGGGATCCGCGTTCAGGTACAGGTCGAACCGTCTCCACTCGACTTGCGCATGGGTCAGGAATCTGTCCGCGCCAACGAGCGGCCTGATGCGATCAGGGTATTCGCTGGTAAACGACACGCGAACCCCCGGCATATCCTGAAGCTTTTCACACACCGGGCCCAGTACGGCCTGGTAAACGGGGGTGCGCATTTCAACCAGGATGTGCCGTTCGGTGCCGAGGCGGCCGACGGCATGGTCCAGGGCATGTACGGCCCTGGTCATTCGCCGGACGAGGCTGACGCGGCGGGGCTTCATTGCTGTCGAGCTCAATGCAAGTTCTCAGCCGGGCTGGCGGGGGTGAGCTCTGGCGGACTCAGCCGTGACGTCAGTCTGCCGCTGCCGTCTTGCCGAGCGCTCGCGGCCGTGCATCCTTCCATCGCTGCTTGACAATGCCGGCGAAGAACCAGAGCCAGACTTCGTGATCGAACGCGGCCACGGGCTCGCGCCGGGCTGTGGCGGCGATCCAGCGCATCAGGTTACCCACTGCCTTCCGATAGAGATACCGAGGAACCCCGGCAATGTGCGGCACCTTGGAAAAATCCAGGACGCTTTGTTCCGGCGCTTCCATGTCGAGACCGCTGCGCTCGTACAGAAGTGCCCGGCTGATGCCGCGCCAATAGAACCATCGCCGGAAGTATGTCTTGTTGAGGCGGTCGGCCGGAATGATGTGTTCCGGGCACATCTCCGGGATGTAGAACCCCTGCAC
>JANNHC010000106.1:0-3149 GCA_031404215.1 Acidobacteriota bacterium | reverse complement strand
CCTGCGGTCGGCCAGGCAATCCATCACGCTTCAGTTGTATTACGGCCAGAGTTTGGACCGGCGGTTTCGGTATGGACGACAAGTGGCTCGGTGATGGGCGTAGCAATGGCGCGTGGCGGGAGACCAACGTACGTTTCGCGGGGCCGGCCGTCCGCCAGTTAGAGGCCGCGTTCGCTGCCGCCTGGGTCGAGGCCACCGGCCATCTGTTGAGCGGGCGCGCGCCCCTTATGCGGTATGAAGACGGCGTGGCGGCAGCAGGTCTCCTCTACACCTCTCCCTCAATGGGGAGCACCGCCGCCGAACGTTTGTTTGCCCTCTCCATCGCCGGCGCGCAAAAGACGCTGTACATCACCAACGCCTACTTCGCGCCGGATGGGAACTTCATCGAGCTCCTGACCGCCGCGGCAGGCAGAGGTGTCGACGTCCGCATCCTCACTGCGGGCGCCAGAACGGACGTCCGTGTGGTGCGATTCGCGGGTCGGGCCTGGTATGAGATCCTGCTCGCGGCCGGTGTGCGCATCTACGAGTGGCACCCTTCGACACTGCACGCCAAGACGTTCGTCGTCGACGGCGTCTGGGCCACCATCGGGTCGATAAACTTCGACAACCGGTCGCTGGCGCTGAACGACGAAGCCACGTTGATGATCCTGGACCAGCAGACCGGGCAGCAGATGGGTGCGATCTTCTTCGACGACCTTCGCCACGCGGAGGAGATAGCGCTGGCACACTTTCGGCAGCGGCCGTGGACTCAGCGCCTGGCCGAACGCGTCGCGAACCTGTTCACGCGGCTGCTCTGATCGTTATACGCAACCGGTAATCGCTCCAGATATGCCGCGCGAAACCCGTCGTGGGAAGCCGGGCAGGTTGTTCGCGGTTAGTGCTTCATGCCGCCCATCGGATTCGACTTCATCATTTTCATCATGGGGCACATCGCCATCGAGTCCTTGCCCTCCTGCATGTGCTCCATCATGTGGGCCATCATGGCAGGCTGCATCTTCATCATCCTGTCGTGCATGGTCTTGCGCTGCGCGACCATCTCGCTGACGACGGCCGCTGTGGCGTCGATCTTCGGCTGGCCGGTCGCCGCGTTCATTCGTGCGACCAGACCGTCGATCCGCACGTCGGCGGCTTTCGTCTCCGCCATCATCTTGTCGTGCTCGGCCATCATGGCCTGACACTTGGCGGCCATGCCGGACTGCGGTGTCGCGCTATCGGTGGTCGCATGCTGGTGCCCCTGGGACGCCTGCGCGGTCTGTGCGGCGAGGCCGGAGCCCGCCGAGAGCCCAACCGCCACGCAGCCCAGCAGCGCTACCTTCACGATGTTCTTGATTGTCATGGAACCCACCAATGCAAGGGCTGGACCGCAGGCGACAGGACAGAAGAGATAAAGCCCTGGCAAGGAGAACTGACACCGACTGCCGGAAATTCAGCAGCCAGGTGCCTGAAATCCCGCACCTGACACAGATTTCGGCCGAGGCAGGGGTTCGACCTGCCACAAATCTCAGGTTTTTCAGCTGGTCGGCTACTCGGCGCGGTCCGTGCTTTACACATGAAACACATGCGTCTATCTGCAGGTCTTCTTCGGTCGTCAACAGCGCTGGTTCTGGTCGTGCTGCTCTTCAGCTCCACGACACTGCCGCTGGCGCTTTGCGCCTCCGAGGCAAGACAAGCTCGCCGTGCAGCGGAGACGCCTCAGCCGCCGGCATCCCACGATAGCTGCCACAAATCGCCGCCGCCAGGCGCGAGCCTCTCGTGCTGCTGCGACAACGCCCCCGTTCCGACGAGTACGCCGGCGACGACAATCATCGTGGAAAGCTCGTTCGGCTTCGTGATGTCTGTCGTCGCAGCTCGTGCCCCGGCGACGGAAGGATTGAGCCACGTCCTCGAGGCGTCGGTCCTACGGATCCACTCGCGACCCCTCTTCACGCTCTTTTCCGCCTTCCTTCTCTAACTGCGCCTCGCCGGGCGTTCACTGACGCCCGCTCCTCAAATCCGGACCTGGCCGAGGCGTCTCCGGCGCGGTAGTGGAGGCTCTGGCCTCGAGAGGTTCATCCGATGAAACGGTTTCTGTTGGTCTCATTATGAGCAAACACAAAAAGTCAGACATGCACTCTCCCTCGCGTCGAGAGCAGTTCGAACCGCCGCCGGCGCGACGCGTAGGCATCTCGCCGACGGTGTTGATGCTCGCGCTGTCGATCCTGTTCGGCGGGGTCCTGGTGTACCTCATCGCCTCCGGAAACCCGGCCGGCAGCCAGGTGGCCATTACCGAGATCGCAGGCGCAGGCTCGGACGTGAGCCTGCCGATCGCGACGTTTGCCGACGGTGTTGCGCGGTTCTACCGGTACACCACCGCCGCAGGCCGCGAAGTGAAATTTTTCGTGATGAAGAGCTCCGACGGCGTGATCCGCGCAGCGTTCGACGCGTGCGACACGTGCTATCGCGAGCGGAAGGGCTATCGCCAGCAGGGCGATGTGATGGTGTGCAACAACTGCGGCCGCACGTTCCGGTCCGTGGACATCAACGTGCTGCAGGGCGGCTGTAATCCTGCCCCGCTGGAGCGCAGCGTCGTTGGTGACCAGCTCGCGCTCACAGCCGCGTCGATCGAGGTCGGCACGACGTACTTCTGACGTGAGTGGAGGGCAGTCATGCAGCTCAGAGACATCGCTTGGGCAAGCCTGAAACGCAGGCGCGGACGATTCGTGTTGGCGCTGGCCGCCGTCGCACTGGCGATCGGGACGGTTGTCGCGCTCGTGTCGCTCTCCCGCGCCATGCGGGCAGCAGTCGGCGACGAGCTGGACCGCTTCGGCGCCAACATCGTCATCACACCGAAAGCCCGGTCGCTGGACCTCGCCTACGGCGGCGTCGCGGTCGCCGGCCTGACCGTGGACGCACAGGAGCTGCGGACACGCGATGCGGACGCGATCCGCACGATTCCCGACAAGCGGAACGTGAGCGCGGTCGCGCCGAAACTCATCGGAACGTTGGAAGTCGAGGGGCAGCAGGCGCTTCTGATCGGCGTCCGGTTCCGGGATGAGGGTGGTGTGAAGAGCTGGTGGAAGATTGATGGCCGGCTTGCCAGGAACCCGGGTGAGGTGATGCTCGGCCACGACGCAGCGCTGACACTGCGTAGGAAAACGGGTGACCGAATC
>JANNHC010000105.1:0-5366 GCA_031404215.1 Acidobacteriota bacterium | reverse complement strand
TGGTCGCCGGTCACCATCGGCGCATTCGAAGAGAAGTACTGCTGATCGTGAGGGGCAATTTCGTGCCTCCAGACCTCCTTGCCGGTCTTGGAATCGAGGCAGACCACCCAGTTGTCATGCATCGTGAAGTAGACATAGTTGCGCCACATGCCGACGCCGCGCGTCTGCAGGGCGGTTCCGCCGCGCGTCTTCCAGTAGTAGTGCCAGAGGATCGTCCCATCGCGAGCATCGATGGCGTAGACGTTGAAGGGGGATCCCGCGTAGATAATGCCGTCCACGAACAGCATGCCGCCGCCCGGCGCCCGGTTCCCGCAGTTGTTCGCGTCGCCTGCGCCCAGCCCGCCGACGACGATCGGTGTGATTGATCCGCCGCCACCTCCGCCACGACCGCCGCGCCCACCACCACCGCCACCAGGCCCACCCGCGCCCACGGCGACCGGCGCGGTGCCGGTCGGACCGCAGCCCGTCGCCAGAGTCAAATTCCACTTGAGGCTGAGGTTTTTGACAGTGGTCGTGTTGACCAGCTTCAGCGCACTGAAACGTTTGCCGGTGAGATCACCCGAATAGCTGGTCCATTGGTCCGACAGCGGCTTCATGATCGTCGCCGGATCCAGTCCGCCGGTGTCGGGGGCCGGGTTGGGCTGGCCGATCTGGACGGTCTGACCCCTCCAGTCGGGATGGCCAGGGACGACGGCTCGGGGCCCGCTCTGCGCAGGGGCCTGAGCCCCGCCTTGAGCCCCACCTCGAGCAATGAGTAGCGCGGAACCAATCAGCAACGTTGCGACAAGCAGTAGTTTTTTCATGGCGTGGGTTTACTTGATCGTCCAGAGATACGCCGTCACGTCGTGCATCCGCTTGTTGGCCGGATCGTCGAGCTCGAGCACCATCTTCTTGTGCGCGGCTTGCGGATCGGTCACGTCGACCTTCGGGACGCCGTTGGTACGGGCGACCGACCTGCGCGTCCCGTCGGGCAGCGTCAGCACGACGAGCCAGTCGTCTTTGCGCACCAACGTGCCTGTAATTTTCGACCCATCCGCCATCGTCACGGTGGCGGGATTGCCGACGCCCACGGCTTCGCGTCCGCCGCCGCCGAAACGGCCGCTGCTGCCGGCGACCCACGCGTTCTGGAGCGCGCGCGGATCAAGATATTTCGCGCCGATGGCCTTCAGGTCGCCGGTCACCGAGTGACACGTGGAGCAAGCGGTCGCGAAGTAGGCCTGGCCTGCCGCCGCGTCCCCCACGAGTACGTTCAATTGTACGTTCGTCGGATTGCGTCCGGGCGGGCTCCCCTGGCCGCCCATGGTCGCGTGAATGCTATGGATGTACTCGGCGACAGCGACCGCGTCGGCCGCCACCAACGTGATCGCGGGCGTGTGCCTCGCGATGGCGCCGCCGATCAGTTCGCCCTGCTTGTCATTGAGCGCGGTGCCCGATCGCAGCAGGTTCGGATTCTTGCCATCGACGGTACCGCGCAGGTCCACCGCGTGGCAGCTGGCGCAGTTTGTGTCATACAGCGACTTGCCGCGCACCAGGACATCGGGCGACGCGAGCGGGCGAGTGAACTGCGTGAACCCGCCACGCCGGCCGCCGCCGGGCGCGCCGCGCTGACCGGGCTCTCCGCCGCGGCCGGCCGGCGGCGTCTGCGGGGTGGTTTGTCCTGCGGGTGTCTGGCCCTGCGGCGTTCCGCCCTGCGCAAGCGCCAACCCCGTCATCGTGGCGGCCGCGATGACAGCCACAGCGATCAATCGAACATGTGCGTGCAATGACGTCAACGCGCCTCCCTGGTTGTTGCGTGGCCGAAACATATCGAAAAGCTGACCGTTTCAAGGCGGATTCGGCTCGCGCCTCCGCCGGGTGTCAGAACGCGATGGCGTCTCGGCGCTCCTCGAGCTTCTTGAGGTCGATGTCGGGTACTTTCTTGACCGCTTCGAAATCCGCAAATGATCCGTTGGTGGTGCGGTAGGCGACGATGCCCTGGGCGTCCTTTTCGGAGAGGCCGAGAATCATCGCGATGTCATCGGGCGTCGCGCGGTTGATGTTCAGCTTGCCATGGTTCCGCAGCAGGTACACGTAGACGTTCTCGAACTCCTTCTCGGTGCCGGTCGCACCTCTCTCGATCATCTTGTTGATGATTTCTTCCCACTCGACCCTGGTTCGGCGCAAGGCGGTGATGCGGGCCGCGTCGTGGCACTTGACGCACATCTGCACGAACAGGCCGGCTGCGGGATCCTCGGTCGCCGACGCGCCCGTCGACGGTTCTTGAGTTTGGGTCTGCGCGACTGGGGCCGCGGTGATCAGCGTCGACGTGACGAATGCGCACGCGCCGAGACCGAGCGCGAAGGAGGATGCGTGTTTCATGCCGGCAACGATCGCATTGAAGCTCCCGAATCGGTGATCGAGGTCGAGGCCAGGATCCGCGGCGCGACACCTCCCGGAAGAGAATCCATACCCAAACCGAACCACATGTCATTGCACAGGAGACTGAACACTTGTGAAAGAAGATGAAGTCGGCCGTCAACGTTCCGCGGCGAGTGACACGCGGAACGAGACGGAGGTCGGCTGGCTGTTTTCGGGCGGCACGGCATCGCCGGGCGATCGTACCTCGAACGCCCGTCCAATGCGGTTGCCCGCAATGTCCTCCAGAATCGGTAACACGACGAGGGCATGTTCCCCCGGCTGCCAGGGATCGCGTGGCACGAACACGCACCGCGTCTCCCCGGCCTCGATACGCAACTCGCCCGCCACGTCTGCGGCCGCGCGCGACACGCCGAGCGCGCGCCCCAGCAAGGCATGATCGAGCGGTGCCGGGAAGGTGATGGTCAAGGCGTCGCGAGTACCGGCTGGTGGCGACGCGATGCGCCATTCCGCCGGGTTCAAAGGCCGCTCGATCGCCGGACCAATGCGGTAGTCGCCTCTGAACTCCGACTTCAAGGGCACGCCCCGGCCATCGAGCCAGTCTTTCCTGACGATCAGCGTGATCGTTTCTCCCCGTCGCAACGGACGCCCCATCATTCGGTTCGGCAGGATCTCCCGCTTGACCCGGCCGGGGTCGAGGATGACGGTGTACCGCGTGCGCTCGCTGTTCCACAGTTCCGTGTCGAGCGGCAGCAGGGCGTCGACCAGTTCATGCCCGGCCTTGTCGAGCAACGCAATGTGATCGAGGCCGCCTTGTTGTCCCATCGGCCCCGAGAACTCCACGTACATGCGCAGCTGGTTTTCGACGACGACGCCGCCGCTGGGATATACGGCTCTGACAACGGTCGACGGAGTGTGTACGACGCTCGAGAGCGAAACGACCGCGTGCGATGCGGAGATACGAGGACTGGTGACCCGTGAGATTTTCGACAGGTCGAACGAAACGTCGTACTCCCGGCCCGGATCGAGTGGGAACGACGGAATGAACCGGACCGCGTTCTCTACCGTGTAGCGGCCCGTAACCGCGGGCAGATCAGCGGCTGCGTGTCCGGGCCCGGTTTTTACAGCCACCCGCAGGACAGCGGACCACTCGTCGGCCGTGAGCCTTAACTTCGAAAGCGCAGACAGGTCGCGCGGAGAGAGGCCACTGACCTCTACGATTGCTTGCTGCGGGTTCGTCGCGTCGAGGCGGATTGCCGGGGAGGAATCTGGCGACGGCGCGCGCGAACATGCGGCGGCCGTGACCGCAATGGCAATCACGCAGAATGTGACGCGCGCCATCTGAAGAAGCTCAGCTTTCAGGTCCCAGTTCCCAGCTCCCAGTCGGAACTGGAAACTGGGAACTGGTATCTCTACGGCAATGGAACGGCGGCGAGATTGAGCCCCGCGGGGGTTCGCGTGAGCACGATCGAGCGCTGTCGGTCCAGCTGGTCCATCTGCTCGATGCCTGTCATGGACGCGACTTTCTCGTACGCGATCCCGCCTGTTTCGGTCTTTACCGGCTCGGTAATCGGCGCGGCGGTGCCGAACGAATCGGTCGGAATCTTCATGACCCCGCGTGAATTGTTGGACATCAGAACGAACTCGCGGCCGTCTTTCTGATACACGAACATGTCGAGCGGGCGGTTCCTGTTGCCCAGCTCCGCGAGCGTCGTACCCACCACCTTCGAGCCGTTGAGGCTGTCCAGAGAGAAGCGGACGAGCGGCGTGCACGTGTAGCTGGCAATCAGGTATTGCTTGTTGTTGATGGTATAGGGAATGAACGTGTTCACGGGAGAACGCGTCTCGAGTTGACCGTGATTGCCGTGGAAGATCTCCAAGCTCGTGCCAGGGTCGGCGGCGGCGAACGGATACGGGATCGATCGCAGCTTCGACGCGAACTCTTCGTTCGAGAGACCGGCCACCACCAGGCGGCCGTTCACGAACGCCATGTCAGTGACCGCGTCGGCGCGCTGATTGCGCGGCGCGTCCGCCGACGGTGGATTCGTCAGACTCACCTTCGAAGACTTCACACCGTCGAGCGAGACGATGGTGATCTTGCCGTCGCCATCAACGCGCAGGAGCGCCGGTTTCGCGTCCGCGCCCGTTCCGCGCATCACTGAGAGATAGGCGTTTTTCGAGACAGGATGGATCACGAGATCCTTGATCGATATCGCCGCGGCCTCAGTGCCGAGCAGCGACGCGATCTTCTGGTCTATGGCGGCCACGTCCGCTGCGCCGGTCTTGCCACCCGCGGACTGAGCGCCGAGCTCGAGCGCGTAGATCGTCGCCGCCTGCGGGTCGGCGGCAAACAGGACTCCCGTAGGACTGAACGCGAGTACGCTGAGCGACTGCGGTGCGCCGGCCGCCTGTTGAGGCGCAGCCGCCGGACGCGCCAGCGTCCAGCCTGTCGCGGCGACGGCAACCACGAGAGCGAGCGTGCCTCTAACAGATATCAAACGCATGCCACCTCCTCTTATCCAACGAATGAGTCTAGTCCAGCCCACTGGGGCGTCAAGTGACAGTTGTGTGGCGACCGATCAACAGTCATAGAAATCCAGTTTTGAAACCGTTTCCAGTCAGTTCAGAACGAACGCAACCAACCTGCTTCCGGCACCAGCCACGACGTACTGTTTGCCATCGAGCTCGTACGTAATGGGACCGTTGGTAACGCCGCCAATGCGAGAATTCCAGAGCGGCTGCCCCGTCGTCGCGTTATAGGCCCCGATGCCCGAAGCGGCCGAACCGAATACGACGTTGCCGGCGGTGCTTAGAAGTCCGGAGTTTCCGCCGTACCTCGGGATGCTCCAGCGTATTTGCCCGGTCTTGTAGTCGATGGCTTTCAGTTGCGGTTGCTCCGAATACCCGCCACGATCGGTGCCTCCCCAACCCATGGGGTTGTCGCTGGGATCGTAGATGTACCAGACGCTGAACGCCCGATTCGCGTTGACGTAGAAGAGGCCGGTCTGAGG
>JANNHC010000104.1:0-7102 GCA_031404215.1 Acidobacteriota bacterium | reverse complement strand
GTGAAATAGTCGGCCGCGACAAGCCCGCTGTTGATCGTGGACATCTGGAACTGAAACTTCACAAGCTTCAAATCGAGCAGATCGAACAGCATGTCGTACGTGCGCTTCCCATCGACCATCGACACTTCAAAGCCTTCGTTGTGGAGTCCCTGCTGCATGGCCGCCTTCGCGGCCACCTCCGCAATTTTGTTGTACTCGTCCGCGGCCTTCTTCACCTGGTCCATCGTCGGGCTGGATCCGCCATTTCCGTCGCCGAGAGTGGCGGTGATCATCTGCCTGATTCCGACGTCCCTCGCCCAGGCGATGCTCTCAGCCTGTTTCTCCCGCAGCTCTCTCAGGGTGAAGTGTGCGCTCTCACACTCCACGCCATGATCGGCCATGATTTTCCTCGCTTCTTTTCCGTTGGTCAGTGAGGCGAAGTCGGCACAGTAGCCGATCGGCGAGCAGAGCTCGAGCCTCGTCACCCCCATGTCGGCCATGGTCTTGACGAACGCGGGAAACTCCTTGAGCAGCGCTCGATGTGGATAGGTCTGGCTGCCGATTGGCAGCCCGAGTGGATTCGCCTGCAGCTCCAGTCCCCCGGCCAGCACAAATCCAGCCACGATCGTGTCCGCCGCCGTCACCCGGAAGAACTCCCGTCTCGAAATCGCAGCCATGCGTGTCTCCTATGTCTACGATTGCCGCGGACGGCCCCTCCCGGCCGAGGCCGTGTTCCCTGCGGGCCAGAGCAGCGCCACAGGCAATGCGAATGCGATGCTTCCGAGGAGCGACAGTACGACGAACCATCCCCAGTGCAGCCGAGAGACCTCCCACTTCCTCAACAGATACGCGAAGACTCCTACCAGCACCAGCGCCTCGACGACAAAGGCCGCCGCCAGCGGATTGGTGCGCACCGCGGCGATGCTTTCGGGCCGAAACATGACCGCGTAAAGGAACGCGCCGTTGATTCCCACCAGCCCGGCCGCCGCCAGGGCCCATAGGCAGAGCCGCTCGCGTGGACTATAGGTGACGTGTGAAGCCATTCAGGTGCCTTCCTCCGACTCGTCTGGCGCTTCGAGTCTGCGCTCGTAGTCTGCGACCAGTCGCCGCGCCAGATCCCGTTGCAGGGCGGGGAATCCGTCGTCGTTCAGCCGCCGCACCATGATGTCGTATTCCCGCTCGTCGCACACCCGCCCTCGCGCCAGCACGGTGGGGGTGGCCTGCCAGATCCCGAGCGGTCGCGACCAGATAAACAGGTGATACGTGCGGTCGTCCGTGACGAGTGGCGCCGTGTGTCCCGCCTCGCCCCGCTCCCGCCACCCTCTTGTGTGCCCGTCGGTCGATCGCCACATCAGCAGGCGATCGCCGAACAGTTCCTCGAGAAAGCGCACGACATTGCGCGCGATGCCCTCGGCAGCTGCGCCGGTGTCGCGTTCCTCCTCGTAGGGATTGAAGAAGTGATCCCGTGCCACGTCGCCTATCGCCACGACCGCGTCCCGGCCGTTGGCCCCCTCCGAGAGGCTCACGTCTCCAACGTCGGGGTGGGCCGCCGGGAAGATCGCGAACGGCTCGGGCGGCGTGCCGACCCGGAGCCCACGTTCCGGGAATCGATTGACCAGAACAGGCACGAGGATTTCGCGAATGCTCATTCCGGTCACCCCGGGCTGACCGGTCTGGCGTAGGAGTATCCGCCCGCGCTCTCGACGGTCACCGGATGCCCGAACAGATCGCTGAGTCGCTCCGCCGTGAGATTCGCCGCCCTCGGACCATCCGCCAGGATCCGGCCATCCCGCAGCAAGACGACGCGTCCGATCTCGGGGACGACTTCTTCGATATGGTGCGTGATGAGGACGATCGTCGTGCCGGCGCGCGCAAGCCGCCGCACTGTTTCCATGAACGCGTGGCGCGCGACTAGGTCAAGCCCGGTTGTCGGCTCGTCAAGCACGAGCGCGCGGGGCGATGTCGCGAGTGCCCGCGCGAGCAGGACGCGGCGCGCCTCCCCGCTCGACATCTCGTCGAGCGTCCGGCCGGCGAGATGCCGCACGCCGGCGGCGTCGAGCGCCTCGGCAGCTCGGGCACGCATGGACTCGGTCACCACTCCGTAGCGAAGGATTCCGTACGAGCTCAGGAAGGCCGAGAGCACCGCCGCTTCGGCCGTAATCGAGCCCTCGCTGTTTCCCGCGACCAGATGGTGATGAAGGGAGGCGGAGACAATCCCAAGCTGCGCGCGCAACTCGAAGAGGTCCCAGTTGTGCCGGCCGAATATGCGGACCGGCGGCGTGCCATTCACCGGCGCCAGCGGGCGCTCCTCCTGAGTGAGCAGGCTCACGAGAACCGACTTCCCCGCTCCATTCGGACCGATGATTGCGGTGTGCTCACCGACGCGGATCGCAAGGTTCAGCCCATCCAGCACCCGGCGCTCGTCCTTCACGACCGTTGCGTTGGAAAGCTCCAGTATCGGGTCAGCCACGGACGCCATTCTATTCGACACGACGTGCCAGGAGCTTCTCGAGCACGCTCGACTCGCGGCCGCGCAACCCGCTGAGGGTCGCGTCCATCACGATGGGGTCGGTGCCGTAGCGCTCGAGCAGTGCCACGGCCGCCGTTTCCCGGACCCCCTCCGGCAACGCGCCCAGTGACGCGGCCAGTTGCTGACGAACGGCCCAATCCCCATCGTTCAGGAGCTCGAGCACAGCGGATTGCATCGGATGGCTGGGTTCGCCAAGCCATCGCTCCGCAATCCGAATCGCGGAGGCCCGTACGTCGCGCGACGCGTCCTTGAGCGCGTTCGCGATGACCGAAGGCTCGATGGCGTCAATTCCGTCGAGCGTCCAGAGTGCGTGCAGTCTCGTGCGCGGATCCTCCGCGCGCTGCGCGAGCCTCAGCAATGATGGGACCGCGGCCGTCGCTGCCCGCTCGACGAGCAGCCGTTGGGCGGTATCGCGCCGCCAGCCGTTCGGATGCGAGAGCGCGTTCACGAGCTGCGCGGGTGTCGCCCCGGCCAGGCCCGACGCTGTATCGCGTTTCGTGGTGTCGTGAACGACGCGATAAATCCGCCCGAACCCGGTTGGCTGATCCAGCTTGCGCGCGAGGATGTGATCGCGGAGATACATCGTCACCGAAATGCGGTGCTCGATGATGCCGCGATACATGTCGGCGATGTAGAGCGTCCCGTCCGGCGCGTTCGACAAATAGACGGGGCGAAAGCGCTCATCGGTTGATGCGAGAAACTCTCCCCGGTCGTACGCCTTCCGCGCCCGCAACCCGGCGCCCTCGTCGGCGAGGATGATTCGGCTGACCAGGTTCGCGGCCGGTTCCGCGACGAATACATTTCCATACAGATCGGCCGGCAGCCGATCGCCGCGATACACGAGCGGCGCGCAGACGGAGGTGAATCTCGCCAGCGTGCCATCCTCGCGATCGATGCCCGCCTGGTACGCGCGGTTGGTACCCGGATTCGGCCGCACCGGCCAGACAGTATTCAGGCCGTTCATGTCGTCGGCAAGCCGCTCGTAACTGCCCCGCGTCCGCACGAGGTTCGGATTGCGCGCGTAGTAGGCCGTCGGTACCAGATCCACATGCAACGCCGATTCGTTTGTGTTGCGATAGGTTCGTCCCGCGTCGTCCTGCGTGACCCCCCACTCTCCGCGTTGCAGGGTTCTCTGAACCTCGAATACGCCTCCTTTCAGACGGAATTGAATGTCGGCCTGGCCCGCCGTGTACATGCGGTTGTCCAGGCCCCAGTAGAAACCATTCGCGTTGTTCTGCGGATCTCCCTCGAACCGGCCATACTGATTGGTGACCAGTTCCTTCGAGTCCATCCGCAGATCACCGTTGGTGTCGTGCATCAGCCAGACGTTCGGTGGCTCCCCGACCAGCACGCCGCGATCGAGAATCTTCAAGGACCGCGCCAGGATGAGGCGATCCGCGAACACGGTACGCTTATCCATCCTGCCGTCACGGTTTGTGTCCTCCAGCACCACGACGCGGCCGATCGGGTCGTGTTCATTCGAACCCGTGAGGTCCGCCATGAATCCGGGCATTTCGACCGCCCAGAGGCGTCCGTCGGTGTCCCAGTCAATCGCCACGGGCTCCTGGATCAATGGCTCGCTGGCCACGAGCTCCACGCGGTATCCCGGGGGCATGTAGAACGACTTCAGGGCTTCGTCCGGCGAGAGCACAGGCGATTCACCGGGAACGCCCTGCACGCCAGGCGGCCAGGAGCGATTGGCCGAGGAACCCTGATACCCGTGGCCGGTGACGACAGATGTCGCCAGGGCGACGAACACAACGGCGTGGAATCTTGGAACAGACATAGCTTCTGCTGGTGCAGAATATCCCGACATGATGGAAACGGAGCGGATTTCGCGGCGGACGATTGCGGACGTCCCGGATCAGCCACCTGGCGTCAAGGCGGTCTCGCGACGCGACTTCGTGGCGACCTCCGGCCTGGCGCTCCTGGGGCTTGCCGCCCACGGCGTCGGCGACGGCCCGGTTGAGGCCGCCGAACCGGTCATCGACATCCATCAGCACGTCGGCTACAGCGGCCGCCCCGACAGCGTGTTGCTCTCGCATCAGCGTGCGATGGGCGCGACGACGACGATTCTGCTGCCCGCTGGGCGCCCCGTAACCAGGCCCTCGACACACGGGGGAATCTCGAACGGGCTGCAGGCCCAGTGCCTGGGCAACGAAGCATGCCGTCAGTTTTCACGAGCGCACCGGCGGGAATTCAGGTTTGGCGCGAATGACGTGCCGGATGTCGATGGAGCGGCCGGTGAAATCGAGCGTTACCTGAAGCTGGGCGGCGTCATCATCGCCGAGCAGAAATTCGGTGTGGAATGCGACTCGGCGGAGATGCAGCAGGTGTATGACCTCGCGCAGGCGTATCGCGTGCCCGTGCTGATGCACTGGCAGTTCCAGATGTACAACTACGGTTTCGAGCGCTTCTACAAGATGCTCGAAAAGTACCCGAAGGTGAGCTTCATCGGCCACGCGCAGACCTGGTGGGCAAACATCGACAAGCACAACGCCGATCAGACGGTCATGTATCCGAAGGGCCCCGTCGTGCCCGGCGGCACGACCGACCGCTACCTCAGCGACTACGCCAACATGTACGGCGACCTGTCGGCCGGCTCAGGCCTCAACGCGCTGACGCGTGATGAGGATTTCACGCGCGGGTTCCTCGCGCGCCACCAGGACAAACTCGTCTACGGCAGCGACTGCAACGACCTCGACGGATCGAAGTGCCAGGGCGCGCAAACGATTGCCACCATACGCCGCCTCGCGGGCAGCAAGACAATAGAGCGGAAGCTGTTGCACGGGAATGCGAAGCGGGTTTTTCGGCTGTGATCCAGTATTTCCGAGAAACACAGCTGTCCAGCTGCACGGGCCGACGGCAAGCACGAAGAGCACGAAGAACACGAAGGCCGGAGGATAACGCTGAGGGCTGGCGGGACGCCGGCCTGCGGCCGGCGACAGAACGAGGCACTGATCAGGAAACACAAGCACCACTTGTCCACGAGGTGTTTGTGTTTCCAGATCAGTGTCTCGCTCAGCCGCGCGAAGCGCGGGTCCGCCAGCCCCGGTCTTTCCGCGAGTCAATCCGCCTCTTTGGTCTCAGTTCTCCCTTTCTCCTGTGGGCTCTTGTAGGACACGCGGCCATGGGCGGCGAAGCGCGACAGTCTTTTTCGTGTTCATCGTGCTCTTTGTGGTCTTCGTGTTGACCGTTGGTGCGTTCAGCGGGACGGCGATGACGCTCTGGCTATGCTCGCCGCGCGTAATAACGCTCCACGCAACGATCCATCACCCACGACGCGCGCGACCCGCTCTCCGCGGTTGACGGGCAATGCCCCTGACCGTGGAGTTCGTCCACGATGGTCTGGATCAGGGGCTGGTGCACGTGCGGCGGATTGCGCATGTCGTAGGTCCGCCGTTCGGTCCCCCGCGTAACGATGAAGTCGGCGTCGCTGAAGATGGGCGTGCGCAGCTCTCCTCCAGAGCCGGCAAAGGTCATGACGTCGCTTTTGTCGGCGGCGTTGAAGTTCCACATCCCGGTGCCGATGATCTTGTCCTCGAACTCGAACGCAGCCGCCGTGACGTCCTCGGATGGGTAGGAACCGCCGGTGTTGACCGCGAAACCCGACACGCATTTGATTGGACCCAGAAGAAAATCGAGGAGGTCAACACAGTGCGAGGCGAGGTCGAAGAACAGTCCCCCACCGCCGACGGCAGGATCGAGGCGCCATCCCGCTGCGTCAGTGCCGGTCAGCAAGGGCGCTGAGACGTGGACGTGCACTGAGGTGACCCGCCCGATTGCACCTTCCTTCAGGCAGTCCCGCACGGTCAGAAATCGTGGCAGCGCTCGACGGTAGTAGGCGACCCATAACGGCACATCTCGCGCCTGGAACGCCTGCATCATCCGCAGGCACTCCGCGTGATTGACCGCCATGGGTTTCTCGACAAGGCAAGGCTTCCCCGCGGCCGCAACCGCGAGCGCGAGATCGCAGTGGCTGGACGGGGGCGTCGCCACGTACACGGCGTCCACCTCCGGGTCGTTGATCAGGTCGGCGGCGCTGGCGTACGCGCGCGGAACGCCGTGGCGGCGTGCGTAGTCGGCCGCTTTCGCGCCATCGCGGCGCATGACCGCCACGAGCGCTGAGCCGTCTGCCTTCTGGAGTGCGGGACCACTCTTGACTTCGGTGACGTCGCCACATCCGATGATGCCCCAGCGAATCGTGCGCATGTTGAGTCGATCTGCCTCGCGCTATACTCTGAAGAATCCTCGGAACGAATCCGCGCCACACGTTCGCATGTCATGACCCACGGTTCCAGGCGCACCCGCCCCAACCCCGCCGCTCCGCCTACCGGGCGTCGCGCCGTGCTCGGGATTGTGGTCCTCATAATCGTGATCGCTGCCGCCGCGGCAGCCTGGCGGCGTGATGGCGGACGACGGGCCTTCCCAGCCTTCACGAAAACCGCTGATCAGAATGTCCTGCTCGTCACCATCGACACGCTGCGGGCGGACGCGCTCGGCGCATATGGCGGACGTGCCAGGACGCCAAATCTGGACCGCCTGGCGGCGGACGGCGTGCGCTTCACCTTTGCCCACGCCCATGCCGTAATG
>JANNHC010000103.1:0-6473 GCA_031404215.1 Acidobacteriota bacterium | reverse complement strand
CCATGGGTATGATCGAGTCTAGTGTCCCGTCCCCGTGGTTCGCGACAGAATTCCCGGGCGGGGCATCCCGCCTGGCGGCGTTGCGCGTCGCTCAAATATACCCAATATTTTCGCTCCTCGCGCCTTGCCAGACGGGCGCCGCGCTCCGGGACTTATGCCACGATCCACGGGGACGGGACACGAGCCCCTGGCGCTTGTGGATGCCAAGTCGTTCGGCGGCTTCATACTCGCCGCGCGAGAGACTCTACTGCTCAGTTTCGCGCTGCCGCGACAACGTCGCGAATCTGGGCTAACGTCTCGAATTCCCCGCGAGCTGTGTTGCGTTACTGCTTGTCGAAGACCTGCGTGTTCTTGACGGTTTGTCCCTTCGCGTTGACGCCGGTCGTCGCGACCGTCAGCGTCTTGCCATCGGGCGACACGCTGACCCCGTTGACGAGGGTCCGCTTGCCGGCCTTCTTGTTAGTCGTTCTGATCGCGTTCGCACTGACACGCTTCAGCATTACGACATCGGCGTCAGGGTTATTCCCGGTGATGGGAATTTCCTTGCCGTCGAAATTCCCGCTGTAGCCCCACGTGACGGGGGTGCCGTCTGCGGCCACACCGGTCACTGATACTTTACGGCCAGGACCTGCAGCCTCAATCGTGACCGTGCCTTCCCTGGGGGGCGGGCCCGGGCTGTATTTGGATGTTGCCAAATTGAGCTTCCATGTGCCGTAGTGCGGGTCCTTCGCCTGAGCCCAGGCCAGACTGCTGCCCGCGACCACGAGGATTCCCGCCAAGAGCCCAGGGAGACACCCCCGCCATATCCGTACACTCATCGCGACCTCCAGTCCTCCGTTCGATCGGCTCTGGCCCACTCGCGGGCGAGCTTCAGCTGTGGAGAACCGCGCGAGGCTACACCCTCCCGTTGGATGGCGTCAATTGCGGGTACCTGGTTGCGCGGGCGTTGCTTCGGCAGGCCCCGCCGTATTGAGCGCCGTTGCGCGTTCGCACGGCTCTTGACGCATATCGGGATTGAAATGCCAATGCAGCCCGATAGATCCGTACTTACCGGCAGACGTCGCTGCCGCTGTCGGACAGACTGCTGTTGGCCGCGATGAATTGCCAGTCGTAGGCACCGGACCGCAGCGTGAGCTTGAGCACGCCGAATGTCGCGATGCGGACCTGGACGTTTGGCTCTGCGCGCGTGAACCCCACCAGCCCCGCCCCGCCGGTCCCGACGACGAACTGGCGGAGCCCGCGGCTCGAATCAGCGACACCGTCCGGTGTCTGCGGCGCGAAGCGAGCGTAAAAATGATCGTGGCCGTTGATGATGACGTCCGCCCCAGCGTCGTACAGCGTTCGCCACAACTCACGGGCTTCGGGCATCGGTCCGTTCGGCCCGACGGAGAAGAGCGGGTGGTGCCAGATAGCCGCCACGCAAGCGGCGTGGTTCGAGGCCAGGTCGTCGCGCAGCCACGCCTGCTGCGCCGAACCCGGGGCCATTGACACGTTGCTGTTCAGCGACACGATGTGCCACTCGGCGGCGTTGAAGCTGTAATACCCGCGCCCCGGCGGGCCCGCATTCGGGCCGAAGTACGCGAAGTACGGAGCGGCGCCCGCCGATTCGTAATCGTGATTGCCCGGCGCCGGCCGCGTCCGGAAGGCATGACGGCCCCACGAGGGGTCATAGCAGTCGCGGAACTGTTGCGCGGTCCCCTGGTAGTAGGCGTTGTCCCCGGCCGTGAACACGGTGCCCGGGATGTCATCGAGCAACCGGGCCGTGGCTTCCGGTGCGTTCGATCCGCACAGGCCGATGTCCCCCGCGCCCACGAGCACCGCCTCGGAGGGACCGGGGCCGGGACCCGGCCCTGGGCCCACACCACTGCCGTTGCACGCGCACATCAGCAGCGCGGTCCCGCATACCCCCCCGACGCGCCGCCACCAGACAATCATCATCGACAGTCGTCGCCCTCTGTGTTACCGTGCGCGCACATTAAGAGTGCTGGAGCTGGATTCTAGCCAGCATACCAGAGCCCCATCGAGGAGCGGCCATGCCGGATCGCGCATCGCGGCACCAGGTCCTGGTGGCGCCCCGGGAACTGCTTGTCGCTGGTGGCCCGGCCGAGGACTATGAGCGGCTCGTACACGACCTGTTCAGGGGCGGCTGCCGCCACCTGATCGCGGATCTGCGCGCCGTTTCCGGGATCGACAGCACCGGTGTGCGGGCGCTCGTACGCAGCCACACGACCGCACAGCGGCTGGGCGGCACCTTCACCCTCGTTGCGCCGCCGCCGCGCGTCCGTGAGGTCCTGCAACTCTCGCGCTTGGAATCGGTTTTCGACATCCGCGAATCGCTCGAAGAAGCCCGCGTGCCACGCTGGCGCCTGGCCGATCTCCGCCTGGTCGCCCTGGGATCCGTGCTCTGCATCGCGCTCTGGTGGGCCGGCTCGCGATGGCCCGCGCCGGCCGCTGGGGGCACACCGGGTGATGCGCTGCTGGCGTTAGCCCAAACTTCGGCGGGTTCTGCATCGTTCATGGTCGTGAACCTGGCGAAGCTCGTTGCAGCCGGTCTGATCGGCCTGCTCGTTACCGCCGTGCAGCGCCGCTTCCACGACAAGCCCATGACGCAGACGATGGAGCACGCTCAGGTGCTGCTCTGCGTCTCAGGAGCGCTGGTCATGATGATCATCGGCGACGTGCTGGCGCGGGCGTTCGGCATCGCCGGCGCCGCCAGCATCATCCGGTTCCGCACGCCGATCGAGGATCCCAAGGACATCACCATTCTGTTCCTGCTGATGGCGCTCGGCATGTCGACCGGCATCGGCGCCTTCGCAATTGCCGGCGCGGGAACGGCCTTTCTCTGCGTGTTCCTCTTCGTGCTCGAACACGTTGGCGGCGGCCGGCGACGGACGATGATGGTGGAAATCGGTGCGGCCGGCGGACGGGAGTTCCCGCTGTCCCACGTCCAGGGCGTCTTCGCGCGCAACCACATCGTGTTCGAGCCCAGGGAAATGGCCCAGGGCAAGATGACCACGATGGTCTATCACGCGATCCTGGATCCGTCGGTGTCGCTCGAGGATGTCAGCGCCCAGCTCGTGGCAGGTGACGCCGGCATCACGTCGGTGTCGTGGGAGCCGCCGAAGCGGAGTGGATGATGGCCCCGTCCACCGACCGGATCGCCATCACGCCGGCGGAGCGCCGCGCCGCGGTCATCGACCTGATCGCCGCCGCGCGATCGCGGCTGATTCTGTCGCTCTTCCGCTGCGACGATTTCAGCGTGCTCGACGCGCTTGTCGCAGCGCTCGCCCGCGGCGTCACGCTCGAGGTGCTGATAACCGACCGTGCGAAAGGTGGCCGCAAGCGCCTCGATCAGATTTCCACGGTGCTTGCGAACTCAGGCGCGACCTTGCACCGCTACGGCGACAGAGTGGTGAAGTATCACGCAAAGTACATGGCCGCCGACACGCGTCTCGCGCTCATCGGATCGGCGAACTGGACGCACAAATGCCTCGACAAGACGTGCGATTTCATGTTGACGACCGGGGATCCCGGCGTTGTCCGCGCCCTCGACCAGCTGTTCGCCGCGGACTGCGCCGGTCGGCCGCTTGGGGGAGACGCCGACAACGATCGGCTCGTCATCGGGCCAGAGCGCGCGCGCGGGCGTCTGGCTGCGCTGCTGCGCAGCGCCCGGCGGAGCATCGACATCGTCGATCCGCAGCTCACCGACCCGGACATGCGCGGCTTGCTGGCGGAGCGCCGGGACGCCGGCGTCCGCGTGACATGCCTTGGCCGCCACGATGTCGGCGACCTCTCCGCGCACGGCAAGCTCATCGTCGTCGATGGGCAGACGGCCGTCCTCGGCAGCCTGTCGCTGTCGGCTCTGCAGCTCGGCTTCAGACGTGAGCTGGCGATCAGCACGACCGATCGTGGTGTCGTCCGGTCGCTGAACGGCTTTCTCGCGGGCCTGAACCGGGCGCGGACCCGGCGCGCCGGCTCGGCGAGGCGTACGCCCCTCGAAGGAGCTTTATGAGAAGTGGATGGATGCTGGTGTCGCTGATGATGGCCGCAGCCCCGGCTGCCGCCCAGACTGCGCCGCCGAAGGACGACAAGCCCCCGATTCGCTTCGTCTGGAACGACCGTCCATCTATCGAAGCGGGCGTGTTCCGGCTTGACCTGCGCGCGAAGCTGAAGGGGGATTTCCGGAAGGCGGATCAGGACCTCGAAGGTCAAGGTGGCCGCTACGAAACGACGTTGAAGCGCGTTGCCCTCCAAGGCAGCATCACCAATCGCGTGGAGTTCCAGATCGAGCGCGAGCTCCAGAAACGAAACCCCTGGCGGGACGTGTTCGTGAACGTGCGGATCGCGACGGCCCTGGAGGTGCGGGCCGGCAAGTTCAAGATGCCGTTCGGCTACGAGAGGCTCACCGGCTCCGGGGAGCTCGACTTCGCGTTCCGTACGCTGCTGTCCGACATCCTTGCGCCGGGGCGCGACGTGGGGGTCCAGGTGCACGGCGGCCTGTTTCGCCGGGTCATGACATACCAGGTGGGTGTGTTCCGGCACGACGGCGACAACGCACGACTGCGCGAGGAGGTCTTCCTTCTGCCCGGCGACCCGGCGCAGAAGTCGGATCGCAGCGTGGCGGCTCGGGTCGCGTTCGAGCCACTCCGGCACAGCCAGGGGCCCCGCGATCTGCGACGGCTGTACCTGGGCGTCGCCTTTACACAGAGCGATCTGCCCGAGGGGCTGAACAGCCTGCACGGTCAGAGCCTGTTCGGAGCCGAATTCTTCGAGCGCATGTACGTGCTCGGCCACCGGCGGCGCATCGGCACCGAAGCCGTGTGGATGCCGGGTCCGTTTTCGGTCAAGAGTGAGTACGCGCGCGCGAACGAGCAGCGGAAGCGGCAGGGTCTGCTCGACGACGACATCTCGGATTTCGTGACGTCCGCCTGGTACCTGAGCGGCACGTGGGCCGTGACCGGCGAGCGCAAAGACAATGGCATCGAGCCGCGGAAGCCGATCTTCCAGGGAGGCCTCGGCGCCCTCGAATTGGCTGTTCGATACGAGCAGATCGGCTTCGGAAGTGCATCGAAACAAGGCACCCCGTTTGCGAACCCTCGAGCGGATCCTGTCCTTGAAAACGCGGAAACGGTCTGGACACTAGGAGTTAACTGGTACCTGAACAAGTGGGGTAAGGTTGTCGTAAACGGGGTACGGGAAGCGTTCCAGGATCCCGAACGCACAGCGGTGGCAGGGCGGAGCAGCAACTGGACGGGCCTGTTGCGGTTCCAATTCGTGATGTGAAGGAAGGTCAGACATGCGGCCTAAAACCCTCGCGGCGTTTGTGCTGTTTCTTGCTATCGCCGGAGCCGGCAGGCCGGCCGGCGCGCAGGTCATCACGCCGACTGCCGACGACCTGTTCAACGACCAGGTCGTGCAGCGCATTGATTTGACGATGAACAGCAAGGACTGGGAAAAGCTCAAGGCCAGCTTCCAGGAAAACACCTATTACACCGTCACGATTACCTGGCGCGGGCAGATCATGCGGAATGCCTGGGTCCGTTCTCGCGGACTAGGATCTCGCAGCGGGACCAAGCCGGGCCTGCGGTTGGACTTCAACCGGAATGCGGCCGGCGCGCAGGAGTGGCTCGGGCTGAAGTCGCTCATCCTCGACAACTTGAAGCAGGATCCGACCGGCATGCACGAGTTGCTGGCGACGAAGTTTTTCGCGCGCATGGGGCTTCCAGCGCCGCGACAGGCATTCGCGTTGCTGTACGTCAACAGCAAGTTCGCCGGGACTTATGTGGTGGTCGAACCTATTGACAAAACTTACCTGGCGCGTGTCTTCGGTCAGCACGAAGACGGCAATGTCGAGAACGACGGGTATTTGTACGAGTACAAATACAAGTACCCGTACATGCTCACCTACCTCGGGCCAGAGCTCGAGAAGTACAAGGAGCTTCTGGAGGCGAAAACACACGAGAACGAGGCGATAGGACCGCTGTACGATCCCCTTCGCCTGATGGTGCGCGAAATCAATGAAGCGCGCGACGATGTGTTTGAGTCCAGCATGTCGACGTATCTGAATCTGCCGCAGTTCGTCAAGCACGTCGCCGTGCAGAACCTGCTCGCCGAGTGGGACGGCCTGCTCGGGTATGCGGGCATGAACAACTTCTATCTGTACCGGTTCGAGAAGAAGAGTCTGTCGCAGTTCCTGCTCTGGGACGCCGATAACACGTTCCGCGCCATCGACTATTCGATCTTCTCCGGGCACAACGAGAACGTCCTGATGCGGCGCGTCATGAGGATCCCGGCGTTGCGCGGCGCCTATTTCAGCACGCTGCTGGATGCCGCTGGGTCTGCCGAGGAGGTGAGCGAGGACGAAGAGAAAGCGGATAGGAAGCTCGGGATTGCGCCGCGCGGCTGGCTGGAACGGGAGATTGACCGCCTCTATGCGCTCATCGGGCCCACGATGAGGCAGGACACGCTGAAGG
>JANNHC010000102.1:0-5719 GCA_031404215.1 Acidobacteriota bacterium | reverse complement strand
TATTTCAGCAAAACCAGTAGAAATCGATAACCCAAACTTAGGCTTTAAAAAAGCTTTGCTGGCGCGTGACGTAGATGGACAAGCAGTATTAAAAACATACAGATTTGAAAGAGGATCGACAAAACCGTCGGCCGACCCTTGGATCAGGCCTACCTTTCGGCGGTCGCTACTGGGGATCCGCTACCTCTTTGGGGGAGACGGGGGCGTCGATTTGTTGGACGCCGGCGCCTTCGTCGGCTTCAGGGTGTACTCGGTGCGGTAGCGCAGCTCGAGGTTCTGGCGGTTGACCTTCACCTCCACCCGGCGCTTCCGCATGGTGGGGTCGGGATTCGACGAGTAGTAACCGACGACGTAGTAGTCGCTGGTTTCCGCGTCGATACGTTTGAGCGCCTTGACCATGTCGTTCTGGTTGACCGTGGCGAACCCGCCGGTCTGTTCCGCCAGCACACGGAGGCTGTTCTGTGAGGTCGTGACGTAGTTCTGGAAATCCATCATGTCCACTTTCTCGTCGAGATCGGGCATCCCGACAAGGCCGCGAGGGTCGACCGTGTAGATCGTCGTGTTCGCCCGGTTCGCCTGGCGAGTCAGCTCGCTCAGTTCGGCCGCCAGGTCGGCAAAGCTGAACTGGTTGCCCGTACGCATGAACGGGTTGGTATCGCTCGCATCGTTATTGCCGCTCCCGTCGGTCGACCCGCTGTTCGGGTTCATCTCCCTCCACTTCGATTCGTCGTTCTTCTTCCGCGTTTCCGAGAACGGATTGAAGTCGTACCCGTTGCTCACGTAGACAAACGCCTTGCGCCGGTTGTGCACCTGCTCGAGGGTCTTCATGATGCCGTAGGCCGTGTCGAAGGCCACATGGGCGCGGTAGCGAACCTCGGAGGGTCCTTCGGCGCCGAGAGGGGCATCGAGAATCTCGTTGGGCTTCAGTCCGGCGCCGGAGATCTTGTCGATCGCCTCGGTCAGCCGCTTCCGATCGTAAGTCAGGTCGATCGCCAGCGACGAGGGTCCCGTGGAGACGATGCCGAACATGTCGCCTTCGTGGACCAGTTCGTTCGCGATCTTCTTGAATAGATCCTTGATACGACCGGTGTTCTTGAAATCGAGGTGGAGGTCGTCCACGAAAATCAGCCAGATACGCCCGGCCGCGTCGTTGGTCGGCTTGCTGGGCGGCAGGATGATGCCTTCCATCGGAGGCGGCGGAGGCGGCGCCGATTCGTTGTAGACGCGGCCCCCGTGCGTGAGGAGAAACGACACCACGTCCTGCTTCACGCCGTCTTCGTAGACGTCGAAGTCGCCCTTCTTCAGGTCGGCGATGAACTGTCCCTTGTTGTCGCGGACGATCACGTCCGTGGACACAATGTCGAAGCTTCGCCGGATCACGCCCCCCTGGGTGGGGCGGACCGGTTGTTCCGCGGCCGGTGGCTGCGGGTTCGGGGGGGCGGTCTGCGCGTGAAGGGCTCCGCCGGCAGCCACCACCGCGGCCGCCAGCGACAGCTTCACGACCCGTTGAAAATCAAGTGCCTGCATGGTTGTCATTATACCGCCCGGGAGACCCTGACCAGCCAGCGCTGCACCGCCCCGTCGTCAAGACCGGCCTGCGCCGCTGGCATCGCTACTCGCTGCCGTCTGGCGTGTCCGCGTCTTCCCCGCCGATTGCATTCGGCTGGGAGGACTCCTGCTCGGTGCCCGCGGGAGGTACCGCCTGCGGCCGTCCGGACCGTTTTCGCCTGGTGCGCCGGCTTCCGATGACGGTTCTCAGCGATTCGAAGACCGTCTCGTAGGCCTCGAGGCCCGCCGACACCTCGGCGGCGGTCACCCACGTGTCGGGGTTTAGACGATCGGCTTGCGATTTCAGCTCGTCCCGGCGAACCGCGTCTGTCACGGTCTCCGAAATTCGCGCCAGTACCTCGGCATGTCGAGCGCGGATACGCGAGAGACCTTCCGAGCCGAGGCGGGCCTGCGCCGGGCTCGAGGGCTCGATCATCCCGCTTTCGCCCGGAGCCGGCTCTGGGGCGCCGTCCGACAGCAGCTCGGCGATGGCGGCCTCGTCCACCCGATCGATCGACTCGTCGAGGCGTTCGGCGGCGCGCTCGATAGGCTCGGCTGGCGCGTCGGCTAGCGGCCCGGGCGCCAGGGAGTGCACGACGGCAGCCGGGATTCGAGGGGATTCGGACCGTGGGGGAAATTCACGTGGGCGTGGCCTGGCTCGCCGATCCGCATTCGGGACCGGCTTGGACTCAACCGGCGCATCCTGCCCCTTCAGGATGCGGGTCCAGTCGAACTCCACGTCTGGGTTATGTGCCTCGATAAGCCTGATGGCATCTTCGTCGAGCGCGGCGCGTCCGACGCGGACGCCGGGAGGCGTCCGGAACCAGTACAGGATGCGGGACCGCGCCTTGCCCCGGCGGCGTCCGCTTCCCGCGTGCACCACGAACGTGTTCTCGTACCCCCGCTTGTCGCGGGTGAACGTCAGGTGCGGCAGGATCTACTTCCTCTTCTGAACGCGTGCAGCGGTCTTTCGAACGCGCGCTTTCCCGCGCGCGGCTCGCGCCGGGGCCTTCCGTGCGGCAGGTTTCGCGGTGCGGGAGCGCGCGGCCGGCCGCGGAGACTTTGCCGCGGCTGCGCGCCTGGGCTCGGGCGTTGGCGCGCGGTGCACCATTGCGAACCGCGTCTGGTCGCCAATGGTGTGGTAGCTCCAGATCTCGGCCACATTCACATGGTTCTCGGTTGCCAGGCGCCTGGCGATATCCACCGACCCCGCCGGCACGTACAGGTGGAACGGCGCCCTCGCATGGCCCAGGTGCGCCCACTGCGCCATGGCCTCCAGGTGGTTCACGGACTCGGCGGTTTCCACCTCGACCGTGCACACTAACTTATGCCCGCGTTCGGTGGAGGTCAGCACGAGATCCGGAAAGATCTGCACCTGCCCAATCCGGACGGGCACGGTCTGGTTTTCCCCGATGTTCATCACGACGTCGCAGCGGCGCTTGAGCTTGACCTGAAGCAGGCGGATGACGCGATCGTGCTCCAGCTGCTCGCGGACAGGGCGGACCAGTATCGGGCTCACACGCGACCTCCCGGAGAGGGAAAGTTGAAATGATCGGGAAAAAGAACCCTCAATTGTACCGTTTTTTTGAACCCGTTGTATAGCCCCGCTTACCAAGGCCCAGCCCGACCTTGACGCCCATGTCTTTTACCATGAGAATGATGCCAGTGATTCCATCGACCGAAACCGTCGCCGATCAGACGACGCGCACGATCCTGATCGTGGACGACGACCGGTCGGTGGCCGATACGTTCGCCCGGATGTTGAAACTCGAGGGTTTTGGCGTCGCCACCGCGCTGTCGGCCGAGGCCGGCCTGGAACTGGCCGACAACGTCCGCCCGAATGCCATCATCCTCGACATGCGCATGCCGATCACGAACGGCCTGCAGTTTTTGAGGCACGTGCGGTCGCGGCCGCATTTGGTCGATGTGCCGGTTGCGATCGTAACCGGCGATTACTTCCTCCCTGAATCCGTTCAACACGAGCTCAAGTCGCTCGGGGCGTCCATTCGCTTCAAGCCGCTGTGGCTCGAAGACCTCATCGCGCTCGCCAGGACCCTGGTCTCGGCGTGAATGATCGATTCCTGAGAGCCTGCCGGCGTGAGCCGGTTGACGCGACACCTGTCTGGTTCATGCGTCAGGCCGGCCGCTACATGTCGGACTATCGCGCGCTGCGCGAACGTTACTCGCTGCTCGACATCTGCCGCGCTCCCGAGCTGGCCGTGGCGGTCACGCTTCAGCCGGTGGACGTCATCGATGTGGACGCCGCGATCCTCTTTTCCGATCTGCTCATCCCGTTCACCCCGATGGGGATCGACTTCGAGTTCGTCAAGGGCGAGGGCCCCTCGATCGCGCGCCCGATTCGCACGGCCGCTGACGTCGATCGCCTGCTGGACTTCGAGCCGCGCGAGGCGCTCGCGCACGTGCTCGAGACGATCCGGATCCTCCGCGTGGAACTTGCCGATCGCGTGCCGCTCATTGGTTTCGGCGGCGCTCCATTCACGCTGGCGGCCTATGCCATCGAGGGCGGGCCGTCCACGACGTACGCGCGCACCAAAGCGTTCATGTATGCGCAGCCGCGCGCGTGGCATCGGCTCTGCGAACGGTTCGCCGTGGTGATCTCGGACTATCTCGCCGCGCAGGTCCAGGCCGGCGTCCAGGCGTTGCAGATTTTTGATTCATGGGCCGGGGCGCTCGGGCGCAGCGACTATCGCGAGTTCGCGCTCCCGCATTCGTCGCGCATTTTTTCGGCGCTCCGGGCCACCGGCGTACCGGTCGTGCATTTCGGCGTCGGCACGGCGGCGATCCTTCGCGACATGGCCGAAGCCGGCGGCGACGTCATCGGGCTCGATTGGCGGCTCCCGCTGGACGAGGCCTGGACGCTCGTCGGTCACGACCGCGCGGTGCAAGGTAACCTGGATCCGACCCGCCTGCTCGGTCCGCGCGACAGGCTGTTCGAGAGCGCGGACGATGTGCTGCGACGCGCGGGCGGCCGGGCGGGACACATCTTCAACCTGGGCCACGGCGTGCTCCCAAACACGTCGCTCGAGCAGGTGCAGGCGCTCGCAACGCATGTGCACGATTTCAGGATGTAGGTTTCACGGAGCAGGTCTCAGGTTGAAGGTCTCAGGTCTCAGGTTTCAGGTGTGATCGTCAACTTCGGCGGCGGAATCACGGGGCTGGCAGCCGCGTATGAGCTGGCGGCGCGCGGGGTGCCGTTTCGGCTGTTCGAGGCGTCGCCGCGGCTCGGCGGACTGATTCGGACGGAACACGTTGACGGCTTCACGATCGAGGCCGGTCCCGATTCAGTCCTGGCGCAGAAACCGGCCGCGATTGAATTGTGCGAGGCGCTCGGCCTCGCCCCACGGCTCATTTCCACGACACCCCCTCGCGCCGCGTT
Organism: Acidobacteriota bacterium; assembly: GCA_031404215.1. Classification (GTDB taxonomy): domain Bacteria; phylum Acidobacteriota; class Vicinamibacteria; order Vicinamibacterales; family 2-12-FULL-66-21; genus JALZOC01. Next base: position 774 of record JANNHC010000102.1, on the reverse strand, counting down.
CGTGCTGAAACACGGACGGCTCCACGCGCTGCCCTCTCCGTCGGTGCTGGGCATCCCCACGACGTGGCGGGGCCTCGCAGGCTACGACCTGCTCCCCGCTGCGGCGCGGGCGCGGCTCGCGATGGAGCCGATCGTTCCGCGGCGCGCGAGCCACCATGACGAAGCCGTCGGAAGTTTCTTCCGCCGCCGATTCGGTCGCGCGACGGTGGGCCTCGTCGCGGAGCCGCTCCTTGGCGGCATTCACGCGGGCGACATCGAGTCGCTGTCGATTGCGTCGCTCTTTCCGCGCTTCGTCGAGGCCGAGGCCCGGCGCGGCAGCGTCCTTCGCTCGCTCCGCCAGACACACCGTCCGGCGGCCGAAGGATTGTTTCGATCGCTCGCGTCCGGCATGGGCGAGCTCGTCACGGCCATCGAGCGCGGATTGCCGGCGCAGTCGGTCCGCTGTCTCGCGCCGGCCGAGACGCTCACGCGCGAGCGTGCCGGCTGGCGCGTAACGGCTGGAGGCGAGGCAGCCACCGCGCGCGCCGTCATTTTCGCCTGTCCAGCGCGTGCCGCCGCGCGCCTGCTTCAACCGATCGACGATCGCGTCGGCGCGCTGTGTACGGAGGTGCCGTACGTCTCGACGGTCAGTATCGCGCTGGCGTGGCCGCGCGACGCCGTCGCGCATCCGTTGGCGGGCACGGGGTTCGTCGTGGCCCGCCAGTACAACAGCGTGCGCATCACCGCGTGTACGTGGGTGTCGTCGAAATGGAGTGGACGCGCGCCGGCGGACTC